>NZ_DJUM01000054.1:137536-141781 GCF_002440475.1 Exiguobacterium sp. UBA6282
GAAGAGAACTATCAGACACGGGCAAAGTTGTTACGACTTGATGCCTTGATGTCACACAACTTATCCTACTTTTTGAAAAACTTGACGCTCGCCTTGTTGATTTGGGTCGTCGGCGGAAAAAGTCTGACGAATGGATCGTTTTTATCACTCGGGATCTTATATGCGTATATCGATTACGTGTCCCGTTTATTCGAACCGGTCACTCAAATCATGAATCAGCTGTCACCGCTACAACAAGCGCTCGTGTCAGCGGACCGAATGTTCCAGTTGCTCGACGAAAAGGGAGAAGCGGTCGAACAAGGTCGCGTGCCTCGTTTCAAAGGTGCGGTCTCTTTTAATAACGTCGAATTCAGTTATGAAGCAGGAAATCCTGTGTTGCGTGAGATTCAAATCGACGCAGCACCGGGGGCGACGATCGCCCTCGTCGGTCACACAGGTAGCGGGAAAAGCTCCATCATGAACCTACTGATGCGTTTCTATGATCCTTCAAAAGGACAGTTATTGATTGATGGACAGGACGTGACGACTTTACCGAAACAAGCGGTCCGTGAACATATGGGCATCGTCTTACAGGATCCGTTCCTCTTCACGGGAACGATTCGTTCGAACATCACACTCGGTAATCCTGATATTTCCGAAGAACGGGTACGACAAGCGATCGAAGCCGTCGGCGCGGATCGATTCATTGATCGTTTACCAAACGGACTCGATGAACCGGTCATCGAAAAAGGTGCTACGTTATCAGCGGGTGAACGACAGTTGATCAGCTTTGCTCGTGCACTGGCGTTCGACCCTGCGATCCTAGTTCTTGACGAAGCGACAGCGAGTGTTGACTCGGAAACCGAAGCGGTCATACAAGATGCCTTGTTAACGTTAACGAAAGGACGAACGACGTTCATCATCGCCCATCGCTTGTCGACGATCAAGGATGCGGATGAGATTCTTGTTCTCGATCATGGTCGGATCGTCGAGCGAGGATCCCATGATGTGCTCCTTGCAACGTCCGGGATTTATGCGAAAATGTATGCGTTACAAAGTAAACGGAATCTTGAATTGAAATCAAGCTAATCCATCCAGTTTCTCCTCCTTTTCGTTTATACTGAAAAACGAAGAGGGGGAGTTTTTGTAATGGAGACACGGATGAGTCAATTATCGAAATACGAGCTTGAGATGTTGATCACGAAATTAAGTGAACAAAAACGAAAAGCGGAGCAACACGGGAACGTCAGCGAAGTGGAGGTCGTGACGCGAAAAATCGCCATTGCGAAAAGTTATTTGATCGATCCGGCACGATTCGAACGGGGAGCCTTTTACCGAATCGAAGGAGAAGAGGCACGATTTGAGTTACACTTCGTCAATGGCGTCATGGGTTGGGGACATTTTGAAGGAACGGCTCAGGAAGTCGCGATTCCGCTCGCGTTATTCACAGGAGAGGGAGAACAGACATGACGAATCGAGAACAAGCCCTTCAGCAACTGGCTGAAGAATTATTACAAGTGAATGAAGTATTAACCCCGGAAGAAGCACTGACGTGGGTCGAAGTGCTGTGGGAAGATTTCGAAGCGACACTCGCGCGCGCAGGTGAGAAATATCAAGGTGAAGCCGTTGCGGTTCATTTTGTCGAGCAGCAGATTAAACAGCACGGGGCGATGTTACACCGGTTTAATACAACGAACGAAAAATTCAAGCATTTGATGACAGGTCGAAACGTCGAATGAACAAAGCTCCGCACATCGGGATTTCCGTTGCGCGGAGCTTTGTCTTTATAATGCAGGGATGAACAGTTTTTTCTGCAAAGTTCGTTCGCTAAATACCCAACCCGTATAGGAGCTGACGATTTCTTGTGTGGCAGCGTCGATTCTGACGACGGCAACGAACGGATAGACTTCCTTCGTGAAGTAACGCAGGTTAGTGAAGCGGTATTCGACAATGCCATCCTTTCGTGAGACCGTATACGTATGAATCTTCGAGAACTCAAGAAACGCTTGTAAGTCCGCGTTTTGTTTGACGATTTCGTACAAGGCGTCACCGTGGGGTTCGTCCTTGATCCGGAAGTTTCCGCATTCGACGACGGTTCCACTGTTGATCTTAACGACGGAATACTCATCGCGTAAACGTGCCGCGACATGCCACTCATCCCATTTCATGCCAGGTGAGATGAAGAGCTTATGTGCGCCGCGATAATAGCGCGCTGCGGTCGCAAGGGCATCATTTCGCAACTTGAATTGAACAGCGTAGTAGATGATGACGATAGCAATCAAAATCGGGAAGATGACGATCGTCGCTCTCGTCAATAACCAAATCCCGAACGCGGCATAATACATCGTGAACAGATACGGATCAAATGTGTTGATGACACCCCAACCAATCCAGGATTTTTTGAACGGGTGTAAGGCTTGTGTGCCGTAAGCGTTAAACAGATCGACGAAGACATGAAGAGCGACAGCGATCTGTGCCATCAGCCATAATGAAGTCGGAGGTACACCGAATAACGTACCGATGACGATCGAAAGTAATAACGGCCAGGCGAGTAAGGCGATCAATCCGTGTGATTTTCCGCGATGTTGGCGCAAATAGGCGCTGTTTCCTTTAAACTTAAAGACAGTGTCGAAGTCCGGTGCGTGTGAGCCGACGAGCGCCGTCGTCGTCACGGCAGCAAACATCGTCGTGCTCGCTGCGACGTCAGGGTGTAGCGTCGAGATGGCGG
Organism: Exiguobacterium sp. UBA6282; assembly: GCF_002440475.1. Classification (NCBI taxonomy): domain Bacteria; kingdom Bacillati; phylum Bacillota; class Bacilli; order Caryophanales; genus Exiguobacterium; species Exiguobacterium sp. UBA6282. Next base: position 140,244 of record NZ_DJUM01000054.1, read on the forward strand.
CGAGACAAAGTCCCATGCCGATATGCGTACCAGTATCCAATGCGAATTCGCTCCTTCTATGAAATCGTGATGGTGAATCCATCGAGGTTCTGCCGAGTAATTTTTAATAAATATATCGTATCCAAGAGAAAAGAGGTAACCTTTTGACTGTCGTTCAAGAATATTTCACAAACTTTAATAAAACACAATTTACCACAGAACTGATTGACTGGTTCCTTCGTGAACAGCGGGATCTCCCGTGGCGAAGAACCAAAAACCCATATCATATCTGGATTAGTGAAATCATGCTTCAACAAACACGCGTCGATACAGTCATCCCGTATTATGAGCGCTTCACGAAACGTTTTCCGACACCGCATGACTTAGCAGAAGCGGATCGAAGTGAAGTCCTGAAGCACTGGGAGGGCTTAGGGTACTATTCCCGTGTCAAGAATCTTCAAATCGCGGTTCAGGAAGTTGTTGAAAAATATGATGGAATCGTTCCGGACGAAAAGGAATTGTTCAGTCAGCTGAAGGGCGTCGGTCCGTATACGACAGGAGCGGTTCTATCGATTGCTTATGGGCAAGCAGAACCAGCTGTAGACGGAAATGTGATGCGCGTCCTCTCGCGTGTACTTGGGATTTATGAAGACATTGCTGCACCGAAGACACGGAAATTGTTTGAGGCGGCGGTACATCAATTGATTGATCCGGCTGACCCGTCCAGCTTCAATCAAGGTCTGATGGAACTCGGGGCGATGGTCTGTACGCCGAAGTCACCGATGTGTGGACTTTGTCCTGTTCAAGACGTTTGTTTTGCATATGACCGAAACGCACAGGAAGAACTACCTGTGAAGACGAAGAAAGGGAAGACGCAAATAATTCCTTATGACGCTCTTGTTTATGAAGCAGACGGAAAAATCGCAATTGAACAACGGGGGGAGACCGGTTTGCTTGCAGGTATGTGGCAATATCCACTTCGAGAAGCGGAAGAAGAGCGTGAGGGAACGCTTGTCGGGCACGTCCGACATATCTTCTCACACCGGATTTGGGAGATCGCCGTCTATCGCGTGACGGAACAGCCGGATCAGACAGTACTCGTCGATCAGAAAACGTATGCGACGTATCCGATTTCTGTCGCGCAAATGAAGATTGATCGACTATTGAAGGGGGAGATCTAATGCGTACTTTTCGTTTTGAGACACGTGTTGATGCATCAAAGAAGCAAGCTTGGGATTTTTTAAGTGACGCCAAGGCCTTAAGTCGATTGACGGTATTTCCGCAAGTGAAGACGTCGGGTGATACACGGACGCGAGCCGGGAACACGATTCGTCTACGTGTCGGAGTTTCTCCACTATTTGTCTCATGGACGTCTTGGATTCCTTTCGTAGAAGAATATGTCTTCGTTGATGTCGGCACAAAAGTCCCGTATCCGTTTCGCGCATGGTGTCACGTCCACCGGGTCGAAGAACGTCCGTCGGGTGTCTATTTTGTGGATGAAGTGACGTATGCATCCTTCTTACCTGCCTTCGTCATCGAAGCATTCATCTTGAAACCGA
>NZ_DJUM01000036.1:0-634 GCF_002440475.1 Exiguobacterium sp. UBA6282
GGTGACATGTCGAGGACGAGTCCCATACGGCTAGGAATTCCTTTGAAGTACCAGATGTGCGAAACCGGTGCTGCGAGCTCGATGTGACCCATGCGCTCACGGCGGACTTTCGACTTCGTGACTTCAACGCCACAGCGGTCACAAATGATTCCTTTATAGCGGATCCGTTTGTATTTACCACAGTAACATTCCCAGTCTTTTGTTGGACCAAAGATACGTTCACAGAACAAACCGTCTTTCTCCGGTTTGAGTGTACGATAGTTGATCGTCTCCGGCTTTTTCACTTCCCCGAAAGACCATGAACGGATCTTTTCGGGGGAAGCGAGGCCGATTTGCATATATTCAAATCTATTAACATCTACCAAGGGGTGGACCTCCCTTTCGCTTATTCCTCTTCAGTAACAACTGGTGCGACAGGCGCTTGAACTTCTTCGAGTGCTGGAGTCGCGTTCGGGATATTGTCCTCGTCTTCGTCACGCATTTCGATCTCTTCATCATCAGCAGACATCATCTTAACGTCCATACCGAGGGATTGAAGCTCTTTAATGAGGACTCGGAACGATTCCGGTACGCCCGGTTGTGGTACATTCTCACCTTTGACGATTGCTTCGTACGCTTTGACACGACCGATCGT
>NZ_DJUM01000036.1:696-23498 GCF_002440475.1 Exiguobacterium sp. UBA6282
AGCGGTTGTTGTGTAACGAGTGAGTATGGTCCTGTCGAACGTGCGTGAAGTTTATCATCGACCATGTGAGCAAGTTTAATCATATACATGACACCGACAGAGATACGGTTATCGAACGCTTCACCCGAACGACCATCATAAAGGACAGTCTTCGCGTCGCGATCCATACCTGCTTCTTCAATCGTTGCCCAAACATCTTCCTCACGCGCACCATCAAATACTGGTGATGCGACTTTAATGCCGAGTTGACGTGCTGCCATCCCGAGGTGAAGCTCGAGCAACTGCCCGATGTTCATCCGTGATGGAACCCCAAGTGGGTTCAACATGATGTCAATTGGCGTACCGTCTGGCATGTACGGCATGTCTTCTTCTGGAAGGATACGTGAGATAACACCTTTGTTACCGTNNGACCGATGTTCATACGCGATGGTACGCCCAGCGGGTTCAGAACGATGTCAACCGGCGTGCCGTTTTCATCGTAAGGCATATCTTCGATCGGGTTGATCTTGGAGATAACACCTTTGTTACCGTGACGACCCGCCATTTTATCACCCTCGTGAATCTTACGCTTCTGAACGATGTAAGCACGGATCAACTGGTTGACACCAGGTGAGAGCTCGTCCCCATTATCGCGGTCGAAGATTTTGACGTCGAGAATGATTCCATCACCACCGTGTGGAACACGGAGAGATGTATCACGGACTTCACGTGCTTTTTCACCGAAGATTGCATGAAGAAGACGTTCTTCCGCTGTCAATTCCGTTACACCCTTCGGCGTAACTTTACCGACGAGGATATCGCCGTCCTTGACTTCCGCACCGACGCGAATGATTCCGCGATCGTCGAGGTTTTTCAAGGCATCATCACCGACGTTCGGAATATCACGTGTGATTTCTTCCGGTCCGAGTTTCGTATCACGCGACTCACATTCGTATTCTTCGATGTGGATCGATGTGTAGACGTCGTCTTTGACAAGACGTTCACTCATGATGACAGCATCCTCATAGTTGTAACCATCCCATGTCATGAAACCGACGAGTACGTTACGACCAAGCGCAAGTTCCCCACCGTCCATCGATGGACCATCTGCAAGGATCTCGCCTTTATCGACTGGGTCGCCTGCTTTGATGATTGGTTTTTGGTTATAACACGTTCCTTGGTTAGAACGGATGAATTTTTGAATCTTGTAACGGTCGAGTTCACCTTCGACGATGTTGCCATCGACTTCCGTCGTACGACGGACAAGGATTTCACGCGCCGTAACGCGCTCAGCGATTCCTGCGTGCTTCGCAACAACAGCGGCTCCTGAGTCTTTTGCAGACACGTACTCCATACCTGTACCGACAATCGGAGATTCCGGGTTCAGAAGTGGGACGGCCTGACGTTGCATGTTCGCTCCCATGAGGGCACGGTTCGAGTCATCGTTCTCAAGGAACGGGATACAAGCCGTTGCGGCAGATACAACCTGCTTCGGTGAAACGTCCATATAATCGACACGTGCTGGTTCAACAGACAAGTTTTGTCCACGGAAACGTGAAAGGACGTGTGAATCTTGGAACGTCTTCTCTTCCGTCAACAACATGTTTGCCTGTGCGACGACGTAGAGATCCTCTTCGTCTGCAGTCATGTAATGGATTTCATCTGTGACGACGCCCGTTTCCGGATCGACACGACGATATGGTGCTTCGATGAAGCCGTACTCATTGACCTTCGCGTACGAAGACAACGAGTTGATCAAACCGATGTTTGGTCCCTCTGGCGTTTCGATCGGACACATACGGGAATAGTGCGAGTAGTGTACGTCACGAACTTCGAAACCAGCGCGCTCACGTGTCAAACCACCGGGTCCGAGTGCTGAAAGACGACGTTTGTGCGTCAATTCTGCAAGCGGGTTCGTTTGGTCCATGAACTGAGACAACTGCGAGCTACCGAAGAACTCTTTAATCGATGCGATAACTGGACGAATGTTGATCAATGCCTGTGGCGTGATCGCATTCTGATCCTGAATCGACATCCGTTCTTTAACGACACGTTCCATCCGCGAGAGACCGATCCGGAATTGATTCTGGAGCAGCTCACCGACTGAACGGAGACGACGGTTACCGAGGTGATCGATATCGTCTGTCGTACCGACTTCATGCAACAAGTTGAAGAAGTAGTTGATCGCAGCAATCATGTCAGCAGGCGTGATGTGCTTGATGTCACGATCGATGTTACCGTTACCGATGATATTGATGATGCGTTCACCTTCAGCATCGTCCGGTGCGAACACCTTGATTGACTGTAAGTTGAAAGCCTCACCCTGCGTCACGCCGCCTGTAGGCGTCGCTTCGATGTAACCAACGGATCCTTCGAGGAATGGAAGGACTTTATCGAGCATACGACGATCAAGGACCGTTCCTGCTTCCGCGATGACTTCACCTGTCTCAGGATCAACGAGCGTTTCCGCGAGTTTCTGACCGAAGAGACGGTTCTTAAGATGAAGCTTTTTATTGATTTTATAACGACCAACGTTTGCCAAATCATAACGTTTCGGGTCAAAGAAGCGCGACACGAGTAACGCTTTTGCGTTTTCGACTGTCGGCGGCTCTCCCGGACGTAGACGCTCATAAATCTCGATGAGGGCTTTTTCCGTTGATTCCGTATTATCTTTTTCAAGTGAATTCCGGAGGTACTCATCATCACCGAGAAGATCGATGATTTCCTGATCCGTACCGAAACCAAGAGCACGTAAAAGAACCGTTACTGGAATCTTACGCGTGCGATCAATGCGAACATAAACGATATCTTTTGCGTCTGTCTCGAGCTCGAGCCATGCACCACGGTTTGGGATGACTGTCGCGGAGAACCCACGCTTACCGTTCTTATCTAACTTATTGTTGTAATAAACACTTGGCGAACGAACAAGCTGCGAAACGATTACGCGCTCCGCTCCATTGATGATGAATGTTCCCGACTCCGTCATAAGCGGGAAGTCACCCATGAAGACTTCTTGTTCTTTCAATTCACCCGTCTCTTTGTTTTGAAGACGGACTTTAACGCGTAGTGGTGCCGAATAGGTCACGTCGCGCTCTTTCGATTCATCGATCGAATACTTCGGCTCTCCGAGCGAGTAGTCGATGAATTCTAATACGAGATTCCCTGTGAAATCGGAAATCGGCGAAATGTCATGAAACATCTCACGAAGACCTTCCCGCAGGAACCACTCATACGAATTCGTTTGAATCTCGATTAAGTTTGGAAGTTCCAATACTTCGCTGATACGTGCATAGCTTCTTCTCTGACGGTGACGACCGTACTGAACAAGTTGACCAGTCAACTGATTCACCTCTCAGACCCACTTCTTCTTATAGAGAAGGACGGGTGTAATATCGAACATTGAAGCCATTTTTTGATTGATAAGCGCAAAAAAGCGACGTCTTGTCTACTCAATCATCTGTAGTCGAGAACGCCAGCTGCTTTCAAACATCTTATCCAAAAATCACTCCAATGGCATTTTATAATACTATCATAGACACAACATGAGGTCAACGACAAATCCTTCGATTTGTCAAGACCGAATTGATTTAAATATCGAGTACCCTTTATCCCGGGTAACTGTCTCACACATACCGAATACTTCTTCCATCAACTTCTTTGCTGATGGTCCACCTTGTTTCTTTTGAATGACGACCCAAAGTTCGCCGCCAACGACGAGATGATCATATGCTTCTCGGAGAATACGATGAACGACCGTTTTTCCTGCCCGAATCGGTGGATTCGTCACGATCGCTGCGAATGTCGATTCGCCTACCCCATCATACCCGTCACTCACACCGGTCGTCACGGAAACACCGTTCGCGCGCGCATTGTCTGCCGCTAGTTCGAGCGCCCGTTCATTGACATCGATCAAGTGTGCCGGACGTCCTGTCGACTTCGAGAGCGCAATGCCCATCGGTCCATATCCGCAGCCGACATCTAAAATGTCTCCAGCTACAGCCGGTTCCGTGAATGCCTCGATCAACAGACGTGAACCAAAATCGATTCCGTTCTTCGAAAAGACACCGTGATCCGATGTAAAGCGGAGCGTTTGACCACGCAGGACATATTCCCACGTCTTCGGATCTCGTTTCGATGAAGGGTCATTCGTATAATAATGATCCGCCATGTTTCCTTCCCCTCTCATGTAAAAGATGAAAACAAAAGAAGCTCGCAATGCGAGCTTCTCTTGTTTCTACGGAAGAAGAAAATTACTTAACTTCTACAGTAGCGCCAGCTTCTTCAAGCTTAGCTTTCATTGCTTCAGCGTCTTCTTTCGAAACGCCTTCTTTAACTGGTGCTGGAGTTCCGTCTACGAGAGCTTTCGCTTCTTTAAGACCGAGGCCTGTCAATTCGCGAACTGCTTTGATGACGTTGATTTTACCAGATCCAGCGTTAGTAAGGATAACGTCGAATTCAGTTTGCTCTTCAGCTGCTGCGCCTGCGCCAGCACCTGCAACTGCTACTGGAGCTGCTGCTGATACGCCGAATTCTTCTTCGATTGTTTTTACGAGTTCGTTAAGTTCAAGAACAGTCATGCCCTTGAGGTCTTCGATAAATTGCTCTTTGTTGAAAGCCATTATGGTTTTCCTCCTTTGATTTAGCCCACGTTGGGGTGTGAAAATTGTGTTGGTTGCCTATCCCGCTAAGCAGAAATTAAGCAGATTGTTCTTCTTTTTGCTCTGCGATTGCGTTCGTTGCCACCGCGAGTCCACGGATTGGCGCTTGAAGCACGCTGAGGAGCATCGAAAGGAGACCTTCGCGTGATGGAAGTTCCGCAAGGGCTTTGACATCTTCTACTGAAGTGACTTTGCCTTCGATGATACCACCTTTAAGTTCGAGAGCCTTGTGCGTTTTAGCGAAGTCGTTCAAGATCTTAGCTGGCGCGATAACGTCTTCATTGCTGAAGGCGATCGCACTAGGACCTGTGAAGACTTCATCAAGACCTTCGAGGTTGCTTTGAACTGCCGCGCGGCGGAGGAGACCGTTTTTGTAAACTTTGAATTCAACGCCCGCTTCGCGGAGTTGTTTACGAAGTTCAGTGACTTCTTCTACTGTGAGACCACGGTAGTCGACGACAACTGTTCCTGCGCTCGCTTGGAGTTTCTCAGCGATCTCAGATACGAGATCCGCTTTGACAGCGATAACTTTTTCGTTTGCCATTTCTGTTGCACCTCCTGGTAGATGAAATGTACCGGTGCGAGGGGCTGCTCGATTTCAAATAAAAAGCCTCCGTCTGCAAAGCAGAGGAGGCGTAATCGTCAAAAAGGATACCTGAACAAACAGGCTCTCTGAGCAAGAACACCTCGGAAGGATTTATGCCCATATGAGCACCTTCTGTCTACGGTATGTCGAAATATATCAACGTTTTATACTGTAACAGCGTTCTTAGAACGTTGTCAAGTTCGTTTTAGACGAAATTATTTCGCGAAGTCAGCTGAAGATACTTTTACACCAGGACCCATTGTAGAAGCGATCGCGATGTTCTTAAGGTATACACCTTTAGCAGTAGCAGGCTTAACTTTTACGAGAGTTTCGATAACTGTGTTGATGTTATCAACGAGTTTCTCGTTATCGAATGATTTTTTACCGACAGGAACGTGGATGTTACCTGATTTGTCGACACGGTACTCAACTTTACCAGCTTTGATATCGTTGATTGCTTTTGTGACGTCAAATGTAACTGTACCTGTTTTCGGGTTTGGCATGAGGCCTTTTGGTCCGAGAACGCGACCAAGTTTACCAACTTCACCCATCATGTCTGGTGTCGCGACGATAACGTCGAAGTCGAACCATCCTTGTTGGATTTTGTTGATGTACTCAGCATCACCAGCGTAATCTGCTCCAGCAGCTTCCGCTTCTTTTAATTTCTCACCTTTCGCGAAGACGAGAACTTTTTGTGTTTTACCAGTACCGTGTGGCAATACGACTGCTCCACGGATTTGTTGGTCTGCTTTCTTCGGATCTACTCCGAGACGAACAGCCAATTCGATAGTCTCATCGAATTTCGCAGTTGCAGATTTTTTAGTCAAATCTACAGCTTCTGCGAGTTCGTATGAAACCGTACGATCGATAAGCTTAGCAGCTTCTTTGTACTTCTTACCCATTTTAGGTTCCTCCTTTGTGGTTGTGCGGAAAATCCTCCCACATAATGAAAGGGTAGCAGGCTTCAAGAAACTATCCGCCTGCGACCCTCATCGTTGTTCATGGTAATCAAAAAGACATTAGTCTTCGATTACGATACCCATAGAACGTGCAGTACCTTCAACCATCAACATTGCTGTTTCAACAGATGATGCGTTAAGGTCTGGCATTTTTGTTTCAGCGATTTCACGAACTTTGTCACGTTTGACAGTCGCTACTTTCTTACGGTTCGGTTCACCTGAACCACTCTCAATTCCAGCTGCTTTCTTCAAGAGAACTGCTGCTGGAGGAGTTTTAGTGATGAATGTGAATGAACGATCTTCAAAAACCGTGATGACTACAGGGATAATCAAGCCGGCTTGGTCTTGTGTACGAGCGTTGAACTCTTTACAGAAGCCCATGATGTTCACACCTGCTTGACCGAGTGCCGGTCCAACTGGTGGAGCTGGGTTTGCTTTGCCCGCAGGAATTTGAAGTTTTACGAGTTTCATAACCTTCTTCGCCACGAGACACACCTCCTTAATTCTTTAATGTGGTTTAATTGGACGTTGCGCGTCCTCCCACTCATTCTATTCGACGAGTTATTTATCGAAATAAGCACAACATCAAACACGAAAAATTGTATCATTAAAACAAAACATTCGCAATAGGAAACTTAATCGATTTTATCGACCTGTGCGAAATCAAGCTCGACCTTCGTTTCGCGACCGAACATATCAACAGAGACTTTCATTTTCTCAGCATCTGTATCAAGCTCCTCGATCGTACCTTCGAGATTTTCGAAAGCTCCTTCTTTGATTCGGACGATTTGTCCGAGTGAGAAGTCGTAACGGCTCTTCAGATCGACAAGACCCATTGATCCAAGGATATTTTCTGCTTCTTCCGGAAGAAGTGGGGTTGGTTTTGAACCGCCGCCGACTGATCCGAGGAAGCCTGTGACGTTCGGAGTATTCCGGACGACATACCAGGAATCATCCGTCATGACCATCTCAACGAGGACATACCCCGGGAAGATCTTGACTTCACGTTCCTTGATTTTCGTTTCTCCCTTTTTGTTCGTTACTTCTTCTTGTACCGTTTCAATCGGAACGAGTACACGGAAGATTTTTTCGTCCATGTTCATGGATTCAATCCGACGTTCAAGGTTCGCCTTGACGTTATTTTCGAATCCGGAATACGTTTGGACGACAAACCATTGTTTCTCCATGGTAGGCCACCTCTTCTTTTTACTTAATCAACCAGCTCATCAATGCGCTAAGCCCTGAATCGACGCCGAAGATGAAGACACCCATGAAGATCACCATACCGATGACCGTCAATGTGTATTTCGTCAGCTCTTTCCGTTTGGGCCAGCTCGTCTTTTTCAATTCATTCCATACGTCACGCAAAAATTTCATCGTACTTTCCCTCCAGGATGTAATAAATCGGGACAGATGAAGCTTTATTTCGCTTCTTTATGAATCGTATGCGCGTTACAACGACGGCAGAATTTCTTCAATTCCAAGCGGACAGTGACGTCCTCTTTTTTCATCGTCGTATAGTCGCGGGCACCGCAATTATCACAAGCAAGGCCTACTTTCTTCGCCATCTCAAAGTCCTCCTTCTTTGCCACTCTTCTCTTCTGTTGAGGTACTTTCCTTTCGAAAAAGAGCGTAAAAAAAAACGCCTATGAGCGGCGTCTCGCTAGTAAGGCGCTAGTTATACAGTAGCATAGGAAGGGATTACGGTCAATCTACCTCTCTGTTAGACCGTCATCTTTCGTGCTTCGAGATAACGCTCAAGCTTGCGCTTGACGCGTTGCAAGGCATTGTCGATCGATTTGACATGACGATCGAGGTCGTCAGAGATTTCCTGATACGTCCGTCCGTCAAGATAGAGCGCGAGGACTTTGCGTTCAAGGTCGCTTAAAATTTCATCCATCTTCGATTCAATGTCTGCATATTCTTCCCGGTTGACGATCAAGATTTGTGGGTCAGAAGGTGCTGTCGACGTAATGATATCGAGTAACGTCCGCTCCGATTCATCGTCATAGATCGGTTTATCGAGTGAGATGTACGAGTTCAACGGGATATGTTTCTGACGTGTCGCCGTCTTGATCGCAGTGATCATCTGTCTCGTAATGCATAATTCGGCAAATCCTTTAAACGAGGCAAGCTTGTCCGTTCGGTAATCCCGTACTGCTTTATAGAGACCAATCATTCCTTCTTGAATGATATCTTCTCGGTCTGCCCCGATCAAAAAATAAGAACGGGCTTTGGCGCGCACGAAATTTCGATACCGCTCGATCAAAAATTCGAGCGCATCGCTGTTGTCGAACTCTTTCGCTTGTTCTACAAGCGCTTCATCGGTCATGCACCCAAACTGGTCGAACGAAACCAAACTCATCTTGTATCCCTCCAAGCATCATTGACGAATAGTTCAATTGTTTTTAATTATACAATAATTACCTGTCGCACGACAATGAAAATTGGCATGACCTCTTTTGTTGTATCCAAAATGTATCTTTTCATAAAATAAACACCGTTCTTCCAAAGTAGGAAAAACGGTGATCCGCTCATGCGAATGGTTTATATCATGTATCTGAATTCTTTCGGCGACGGATCGCTTCTAAACGTGCGACGACGTCTTCTGGTAAATCAATCTTCGAGCGCGGTTGAGCCGTCGTCTTCGCAGACGTCGTCTGTTGTTTGATGACAGCGACTGCCGCTTTCCACTCTCGCCGGAGCTCTTGCGCCGATATGCGGAGTGCTCCGAGCGTGAAGATGACCCACTGCTCCGTATAATCATTTGTCGCTACCGTTAACTTGACTCGGATATCTTGTAGCCAATCAGCAGCTGTCTTTTCAATCCATTCATCTGCCGTTTCGTTCTCCCGTGTGTAGACGATATCAATCCCGCTTTTTTGCATCCGGGATTCACGTCCCGGTTGAAGATAGGCATCGAAGACGATCGTAACGCTGAGACCTGTGACAGCTTGGTATTCCGCCATCGCATGAATCAGCCGTTCCCGTGCCAATTCAAAATCTTGCTCCCGCAACGTCCGAAATTCTGGCCATGCGCCAATGATATTATAGCCATCTACGATGAGACGATCATATTTCATCGCGCATACGGCTTTCTAGTCCGGTAGACTTCATATAGTAATAACGAAGCAGCAACCGATGCGTTGAGCGATGTGACATGTCCCGCCATCGGGAGGTGGACGAGGAAATCACATTTCTCACGGACGAGCCGGCTCATTCCTTTTCCTTCACTTCCAATGACGATTCCGAGTGGCATCGTCCCATCAAGTGTCCGGTAGTCATCACTTTCGCGCGCATCCGTTCCGACGAACCAGATGCCTTGTTTCTTTAGATCCTCCATCGTCCGCGCAAGGTTCGTCACGCGAACGACAGGAATATGTTCGATCGCGCCTGTTGATGCCTTTGCGACGACTTGCGTCAATCCGACTGATCGACGCTTCGGAATGATGATCCCGTGTGCCCCGACAGCATCTGCTGTCCGCAAGATTGATCCGAGATTATGTGGATCCTCGAGTTCATCGAGTAGGATCAAGAGCGGTGTTTCGTCCTTTTGACGCGCGAGCTCAAAGATGTCTTCCATCTCGGCATACTCATACGCCGCTACCGCTGCAACGACACCTTGGTGATTTTCCGTTCCAGCTAAACCCGTTAACCGTGAGCGAGGTACAAGCTGGATTTGAATCCCTGCTTCCTGCGCCATCGCATGGATGACGGCAAGTGGTCCTTTTTGTTGTCCTTCCTGCAGAAACAGCTTGTTCATCTCTCGTCCGCTCCGTAATGCTTCTAGAACCGGATTTCGACCCGACAAGAAATCTTGTCCTTCTTCGAGCGGTTCGATCGCGACTGGCTGTTCCTTGAACGGAGCGGCTTTTCGTTTCTCTTGTGCTGGACGCTGTGCCTTCGTTTTTGGCTTCGCGCTTGTAGCCTTAGGATTCGTCTGTTTTTTCGGCTTCGAGTAATTCGAACGCTTGTCCGATGAGTTCTTCAAGGCGATCCCCTCCTTCTGAAAGATAAATATAACCGAGCAATGCTTCAAATGCTGTCGCGTAGCGATACGTGTGGACGTCCGTACTCTTCGGGACAGAACCGGATTTTGCGTTCTTCCCGCGCCGGACGACCGCTGCCTCTTCTTCCGTCAACGCATCCGTGTTCAACCAGTGCGTTACGACCGTCGCTTGTGCTTGTGCCCGAACGTACCGGACAGCTGCTTTGTGCAACTCGCCCGGCTTCACGTAGCCTTGTTCGAGCAATCGCTCGCGCACACGAATCTCATAGACGACGTCGCCCATGTACGCTAACGCGAGTGCATTCAGTTGTTTGTAGTTCTTCATCCGCGCTTCCACCGCATCCCTTGCGCTGTATCTTCGAGCAGAATGCCTTGGTCACGTAGTTGGTCGCGAATTGCATCTGCTCGTGCGAAGTCACGATTTTGACGGGCTGTGTTCCGCTCTTCGATCAACTGTTCGACTTCTTCATCGAGTAAGCCTTTATCGACTGTCAACGTCACACCAAGGACGCCTGATAATTCCGAGAAGAGTGCGAGGAACTGTTCGAGCACCTGTTTCGACACATGTGCTTCTCCGAGGTATAGATTGGCTTCTTTCGAGAGATCAAACAAATCCGTCACCGCGTTCGCTGTATTGAAATCATCATCCATCGATGTGATGAAGTGTTCCTTGATTGCCGCTAGACGATTCAACCACTTCTCGTCACCTGTTCCGAGATCAGCCGTCATGTCAAGTCGGTGTTCAATGTTTGCGACCGACTCCCGGATCCGTGCGAGACCATTCGCTGCTTGGTCGATCAGTTCACGACTGTAGTTGATCGGATGACGATATTGAACCGACAACATGAAGAACCGTAAGACCATCGGATCGACCGCTTGAATGGCTTCATGGACCGTCAGGAAGTTACCGAGCGACTTCGACATCTTCTCATTTTCGATGTTCAAGAACCCGTTATGCATCCAGTAGTTCGCGAACTTCTGAGAATTGCATGCTTCTGACTGGGCGATCTCATTCTCATGGTGCGGGAACTTCAAGTCTTGTCCACCGGCATGGATATCGATCGTCTCTCCGAGGTATTTCTTCGCCATCGCCGAGCACTCGATGTGCCAGCCTGGTCGCCCTTCGCCCCACGGACTCGTCCATGCCGGCTCGCCTGGTTTTGCTGCTTTCCAGAGCACGAAATCAAGCGGATCTTCTTTTTTCTCTCCGACTTCGATTCGTGCACCTGCACGCAACTCGTCGATTGACTGTTGGCTTAATTGTCCGTAATCCTTGAAACTACGCGTCCGGAAGTAGACATCTCCGCTTGAAGCGTAGGCATTGCCTTTTTCAACAAGGACTTCGATGAATGCGATGATATCGTCCATCGTTTCCGTGACTAGTGGATGGATGTCCGCTTTTTGGACATTTAAAGCACCCGTATCCGCGTGATACGCTTCAATGAAACGTTTCGTCAACGCATGATAATCTTCTCCCAGTTCGTTTGCTGTCCGGATGATCTTATCGTCGACGTCCGTGAAGTTCGAGACGTATTTGACCTCATATCCGCGGTATGTGAAGTAGCGACGGACTGTATCGAAGACGATCGCTGGACGTGCATTGCCGATATGAATGTAGTTGTACACAGTTGGACCACAGACATACATCTTGACCTTTCCTTCTTCTAATGGTTTAAATGGTTCCTTTTTTCCGGTCATGCTGTTGTACAGTTGAATCATGACGTCGCCCTCCTTTAATCCGTTCAATTTCTTGTTTTAATACTTCTAGTTCTATTTCAATCCGCTCTTGGCATTCGCTGACCGGATCCGGGAAACGATGATCAAGTGGTGCTTCGACCTTCATGCCGTCTTGAATGACGACACGTCCCGGAATGCCGACGACGGTCGCATTTGGAGGAACGTGTTTTAAGACGACGGAACTGGCACCGATTTTTGAGTATGCCCCGATCGTGATATCACCTAGGACACGAGCACCGGCAGAGACAAGTACGCCGTCTTCAATCGTCGGATGACGCTTTCCTGTTTCTTTCCCCGTTCCGCCGAGTGTCACGCCTTGAAACAACGTGACGTCATCGCCAATGATCGTCGTCTCACCAATGACGACACCCATCCCGTGGTCAATAAAGAATCGGCGTCCAATCGTCGCTCCTGGATGAATCTCGATGCCTGTCAAAAAGCGACTGAATTGCGAAATCAATCGACCGAGCAAGCGAAACTTCGCGTTCCAGAGCCGATGGGCCAGGCGATGCATCCAAATCGCATGTAAGCCCGGGTATGTCAAAATGACTTCTAACGTGCTGCGGGCAGCTGGATCTTGCTCAAACACATTGCGGATATCTTCTCGCATCCGTGTCATATACGTTCTCCTTTCCATAAGAAAAAGCGCCTCTATGCATTGCTGCACAGAGACGCTAACGAAGCGCGGTCCCACTCTGTTTGGACGATTGACTCGTCCCTCTCGACGTCCGTTAACGCCGGAGATACGTCTGCGCCTACTTTCACGGATTTCGGGCAGCACTCAGAGGGGCATTTCATGATTCGCTTCTTCAAGCCCTCGCACCATTCGAGCTTGTCTCTGGAGAAGAAGACGCATCGTTACTTTCCTCGTCTACGCTTTCGTTATTCTGCTTCAAGCCGTGCAAGCACACGGTCTTTTCCTAGTAATTGAATCGTGTTCGGGAGTTCTGGACCATGCGTCTGTCCTGTCGTCGCAACACGAATTGGCATGAACAAGTTTTTTCCTTTTTGACCAGTCGCTTTTTGCGTCGCTTTGATCGATGCTTTGATTGCTTCTGGTGTCCACTCTTCGAGAGCGCGTAACTGGTTCGCGAATTCTGCAAGTACAGTCGGAACCGTCTCGCCACTCAAGACAGTGTTTGCCTCTTCATCATACACCACTTCATCCTCAAAGAACATCTCTGAAAGCTTGACGATTTCCGCGCCATGCGTCATCTGTTCGCGGTATAGCGCGACAAGATCACGTGCCCAAGCGAGCTCTTCTTCTGAAGGTGACGCTTCGACGCGACCTGCTTCTTGTAGGAACGGAAGACTTGCTTCGAATACTTCTTCGAACGATTGATGTTTCATATACTGACTGTTGATCCAAGCCAATTTGTTTTGGTCAAAGACAGCCGGACTCTTCGAGAGACGATCCGCGTCAAAGATCTTGATTAACTCTTCTTTTGTGAAGATTTCCTCTTCGCCGACAGGTGACCAGCCGAGAAGCGTGATGAAGTTGAGTAATGCTTCCGGGAGATAACCGAGCTCTTTGTACTGCTCGATGTACTGAATGATCGAGTGATCACGCTTCGAGAGTTTCTTGTGTGCTTCATTGACAATCAATGTCATGTGACCAAACGTCGGGTATTCCCAACCGAACGCATCATAGATCATCATCTGTTTCGGTGTGTTCGAAATATGATCATCTCCACGAAGAACATGACTGATCGCCATCAAGTGATCGTCGATGACGACAGCAAAGTTATACGTCGGAATGCCGTCTTTTTTAACGATGACCCAGTCACCGAAGTCTTTTGATTCGAACGAGACGTCGTCTTTGACGATATCATTCCACGTATACGTGACATCTTCCGGTACACGAATCCGAATCGATGGCGTGCGACCTTCTGAGCGGAACGCTTCTTCTTGTTCTGCTGTCAGGTTACGGTGTGCCCCTGAATAACGTGGTGCTTCTCCGCGTGCGATTTGCGCTTCGCGTTCTGCTTCGAGCTCTTCCGATGTCATGTAGCAACGGTAAGCGAGTCCCTTTTCAAGTAACTCATCCGTATACTTTTGATAGATATCAAGACGCTCCATTTGTGAATAAGGACCGTACTCACCACCGCGACCTGGACCTTCGTCCCAATCGACACCGAGCCACTCGAGATTCTTCATTTGACTCTCGACACCACCTGCGATGTTCCGCTTTTGGTCCGTATCCTCGATTCGTAATACCATCTTGCCGCCTAAATGGCGTGCAAACAGATAGTTAAATAATGCAGTCCGGGCATTCCCGATATGCAAGTGTCCTGTTGGACTTGGGGCATAACGTACTCGTACTTCTGCCATTGCCAATCACTCCTTCGACTAAAATTCGCTTATCTAGTATACCTTATTCTTCGATTCGTTTCAGTAGAATCACTGCTTGACAAGCGATTCCCTCTTCTCGTCCCGTAAAACCTAACCATTCCGTTGTCGTTGCCTTGACATTGATCTGTTCAATGTCCGCTTCGAGTAATTCTGCGATCCGAGCACGCATCGTGTCGATGTACGGACGAAGCTTTGGTGCCTGTGCGATGACTGTCGCATCTAGGTTGCCAAGCTCATACCCTTGTTGTTTAACGAGCGCGTAGACATGCTGCAGTAATTTTGCTGAATCCGCATCCTTGAATTCCGGATCCGTATCCGGAAAATGTTTTCCGATATCCCCCGCTGCAATCGCACCAAGTGCTGCGTCGGCAATCGTATGTAACAAAACGTCTGCATCCGAATGACCGAGCAATCCTTTCGTATGCGGAATCTCAATGCCGCCTAAAATCAATTTCCGATCCTCTGCAAAGGCATGTACATCAAAACCTTGTCCAATTCGAATCATCGTCATTTCCCTCGTTTCATTAGAATTGCTTCACCGAACCATAGATCGTCCGGTGTCGTCATCTTGATATTTTCGTAGTGACCGTGGACGATCGTTACTTTTCCTCCGTCCCATTCTATCAAACTTGCATCATCGGTTCCTAGGTATTTTGTTGCCGCTTTTTCATGAACCGTGCGAATCGTTGCAAGATCAAATGCTTGTGGTGTCTGGGCTGCCATCAAGTGTTCTCGCGGAACGGTCTCACTGATGTGATTCGCTTCGATCCGTTTGACGGTGTCTTTGATCGGTACGGCGAGAATCGCTGCTTGATCCAACACTGCCGCCTGGACGACAGCATGAATCGCTTCTTGTGAAATGAACGGTCGAGCCCCATCATGAATCAGGACGATCCCTTCGCCTTCTAATGCCTCAAGACCACGGAGAACACTTTCTTGTCGTTCGGCACCACCCGCAACCAGTTTGATGGCTGTCGCATAGGACGAAGTGACGTGCGTAAACCAGTCTTTCTCCATTGGATTGATCGCAAGAACGATTTCCGCACATGCCGGGTCCGCCTCGAAGACATCTAGTGTCCAAGCGATGATTGGACGGTCTCTTAGTTCAAGCATCAATTTATTACGATCTGCGCCCATCCGCTTACCGGCACCGGCAGCGGGGATGACGACGCGATATGTGGCTGTAGACATCTCATTCCCTCTTTTCTATCTCACTGATCATCGTGATCCATTCCATCACACCGAAAACGGACTCGATCATGAAATCGAATCCGTTGCGGGTCTATCTGAATGCCTCTCGATATCTCTCTAGGCATAGTGTCTCATTTTTCCTGTGGTTTCGCAAAAATCATTCGTCCAGCTGACGTCTGTAAGACACTCGTGACGACGACGCCAATCGTTTTCGAAATGAGATGTTTGCCTCCTTCGACGACGACCATCGTTCCATCTTCGAGATAGGCGATTCCTTGCTTTTGTTCTTTCCCTTCCTTGATGACAAGGACGGTCATTTCTTCTCCTGGAATGACGACTTGTTTGACCGCATTCGCCAGGTCATTGATGTTAAGGACAGGAACATGTCGGACTTCACAGACTTTGTTTAAGTTATAGTCGTTCGTGACGACGATTCCTTTGACGAGTTCCGCAAGTTTGATCAATTTGATGTCGACTTCCGGTACATCCTCGAAGTCGCCATCATAAATTTCGACCTCGACTCCAGGGATCTCTTGTAATTCTTTTAAGACATCGAGTCCACGACGTCCACGGTTTCGTTTCAACGTATCAGAAGAATCCGCGATGTACTGCAACTCACCGATGACGAATTGCGGAACGATCAGTTTCCCTTCGACGAAGCCTGTTTTCGTGATATCTGTGATTCGTCCGTCGATGATGACGCTCGTATCGAGCACTTTACTATTCGACTTTGCTGGAACGACGACTTCAGATGCCGTCTTTTTTTCACTTTGGTTGCTACGTAAGAAGATTTTCGTCAATTCATGACGTTTTCGATACCCGACCGTAAAGCCGAGATATCCGAATAACGCGGTCACGAAGATTGTTAAGACATTACTGAGGACAGGAATCCCAACTAAGTCGATTAACGTACTGACGAGAAATGCTAATACTAATCCGATCAACAAACCAAACGTACCAAAAAAGAGATCTGCTACTGGGGCTTTGACGAGTCGTTCTTCTAAAAATCGGAGAAGTCGAATTACCGAATCCGTAATGAATAATCCAATTAATAAGAATATGAGTGCACCAATCGTTCCAGTTACGTATTCGCTCATCAACCATGCCGGGAAAGTCGTACTTGTCGCTGTTTCAATCAATTGGAAAAACTGAGGAAGCAACAAGATCCCAAGGGCAAGTCCGAGTAATGCAAAAAATACCCGTATGACGATTTTCAATCTTCTCACCTCCTTTGCCTATTTTAAGTTCATTGTAACATGTACTGAATTGAACTACCTACGCCGGAAGGAGGGGAAACTGTTTACATATCCATTACAGTTCCCCCATTTTTTACGTCATTCCAGCTTAAAACGGAATGGTTTCGCGTAATGCTTCGTCCACGCTTTCGACACCGACGACCGTAATCCCGTCCGGATACGTCCAGCCTCCTAAGTTATTTTTCGGAATGATCGCTCGTGTAAAACCGAGTTTGGCTGCTTCTGCTACACGTTGCTCAATCCGTGAAACACGACGGACTTCTCCCGTCAACCCGACCTCACCAATCACGACATCCGTCGGACGCGTCGGCTTGTCACGGAAACTAGAGGCAATGGCAACACAGACTGCTAAGTCGATCGCTGGTTCATCGAGCTTCACACCACCCGCTGCCTTGAGATAGGCATCTTGTGTTTGTAAGAGAAGACCCGATCGTTTCTCAAGAACGGCCATCAATAACGCTACTTTATTTTGATCGATTCCGGTCGCCATCCGTCTAGGATTCCCAAATGACGTCGGTGAAATCAATGCTTGCAGTTCGACGAGGACGGTCCGTGTCCCTTCCATTGAAGCAACGATCGTTGAACCGGATACGCCGGATGTCCGCTCTTCGAGGAAAATTTCTGACGGATTTAAGACCTCTTCAAGACCAGACTCCCGCATTTCAAAAATTCCGATCTCATTCGTTGAACCAAATCGGTTTTTAACAGCACGCAGAATCCGAAACGTATGGTGACGTTCGCCTTCGAAATACAAGACAGCATCCACCATGTGCTCAAGTAAACGTGGTCCAGCAATCGACCCCTGTTTCGTAACGTGACCAACGATAAAGATTGCAATACCACGACTCTTTGCAATTTTCATCAGCATCGCCGTACATTCACGTACCTGTGTCACACTCCCGGGTGCGGACTGAATTTCATCAATGTAGACGGTTTGAATCGAGTCGATGATTAAAAACCGTGGCTGTTCTTCATCAACGACACGTTCAATCATGTTCATGTCCGTTTCACTGAGGACGAACAAATCCTGTGTCGGCAATCCAAGCCGTTCCGCGCGCAATTTGGTTTGTTTAAGCGATTCTTCCCCTGAGATGTAGAGCACTTTTTCACCACGTTGGGCAAGCCGTGCACTCGTCTGCAGTAAGATCGTCGACTTCCCGATCCCAGGGTCTCCTCCAACAAGCACCATCGAACCCGGAACGATGCCGCCTCCGAGGACACGGTCGAATTCACCACTTCCGGTAAAGACACGACTCTCTTCTTGCGAGACGATATTCGCGAGGCGTTCAGGCTTTAATTGTTTTGTCGTCGTATGAACAAAAGCGGCACCGCGCCGTCCTTTTTTTTCTTCGACGACTTCTTCGACCATCGTGTTCCATTCTCCGCATCCAGAACAACGTCCCATCCATTTCGGTGATTCAGTTCCACAGCTTTGGCAAACGAATTTTGTTTTTAACTTAGCCAATCGATTCATCCTTTCTGTTTCAAAAAAAGACCAGCTTCGCTCAGAAAGTGCGAAAGCTGGCCCTGTGCTCAGTGCTTATTCCGTTGCGGCAGAACTCACGTGATTCCGGCGAACGATGAATTCGTTCTCTTCGACATCAAGCGCAACATGCTCTCCTTTTTGAATATCACCTGCGAGCAATGCTTCTGACAACCGGTCTTCCGCTTCCCGTTGAAGGGCACGACGGATTGGACGTGCGCCGTACTCTGGATCGTATCCGATATCGGCGATCTTCGAGAGGGCAGCTGGTGTCAATTCGAAATGAATTTCCTGTTCAGCCAAACGTTTTTCAAGGGTTTTCGCCATCAACTTCACGATCTCTTCGATATGTTGTTTCTCGAGTGAATGGAAGACGATCGTTTCATCAATCCGGTTCAAGAACTCTGGACGGAAGGCCCGTTTGAGTTCTTCCATGACTTTATCTTTCATGTCTTTGTATTCGCGATCCGTATCTTCAGAAACAGCGAAGCCGACATATTTATTACGTTTAAGGGCACTTGCACCGACGTTCGACGTCATGACGATGATTGTGTTACGGAAATCAACCGTGCGACCTTTCGAGTCTGTTAGGCGCCCATCATCGAGTACCTGCAAGAGAATGTTGAAGACTTCTGGGTGCGCCTTCTCGATTTCATCAAGTAAGATGACTGAGTATGGTTTCCGGCGAACTTTTTCAGTCAATTGACCGCCCTCTTCGTAACCGACATATCCTGGAGGTGAACCAACGAGACGACTTGTTGCATGTTTCTCCATGTACTCTGACATGTCGATCCGGATGATTGCATCCTCATCACCGAACATTGCTTCGGCAACCGCACGTGCGAGTTCTGTCTTACCAACCCCAGTAGGACCGAGGAAAATGAACGAACCGATCGGACGTTTTGGATCTTTCAGTCCAGCACGTGCGCGACGGATCGCTTTTGAAATCGATTTAACGGCTTCATTTTGACCGATGACACGATCGTGAAGGATTTCTTCGAGACGAAGGAGACGATCCGTCTCTTCTTCCGCGATCTTCGTGACCGGTACACCTGTCCAGTTGGCAACGACTTGTGCGATGTCATCTTTTGTGACTTCAAGTTTTTCGTTGCCTTGTTTATTCTGCCATTCCTCTTTCAAACGCTCAAGCTCATCGCGTAATTTTTGCTCCGTATCGCGGAGGCTTGCTGCTTTTTCAAACTCTTGACTTTGGACAGCTTCATCTTTGTCCTTACGGATGCCTTCGAGTTTTGCCTCAACTTCTTTTAAGTTCGGTGGTGCTGTATACGAACGCAACCGAACTTTTGATGCCGCTTCATCGATCAAGTCAATCGCTTTATCCGGAAGGAACCGATCCGAAATGTATCGATCCGACAAGGTGACGGCTTCTTGAATTGCTTCATCTGTGATCGTCACACGGTGGTGTGCTTCATAACGATCGCGAAGACCAAATAGGATTTGCGTCGCTTCATCCGTTGTTGGCTCTGCGACTTGGATCGGTTGGAAACGACGTTCGAGTGCCGCATCTTTTTCGATGTACTTCCGGTACTCATCAAGTGTCGTAGCTCCAATACACTGGAGTTCGCCTCGTGCGAGCGATGGTTTAAGGATGTTCGATGCATCGATCGCACCTTCTGCTCCACCTGCTCCAATCAATGTATGCAACTCATCGATGAAGAGAATGATGTTACCCGCTTGACGAATCTCATCCATGACCTTTTTCAAACGATCTTCGAACTCACCACGGTATTTCGTACCGGCGACGAGTGTTCCCATGTCGAGTACCATGACGCGTTTATTGCGTAATGTCTCCGGTACTTCATTGTTGATGATTTGTTGAGCAAGACCTTCGACGACAGCCGTTTTACCGACCCCTGGTTCCCCGATCAAGACTGGGTTATTCTTCGTCCGGCGGCTCAAGACTTCGATGACGCGTTGAATCTCTTTTGCGCGACCAATGACTGGGTCAAGACGTGTTTCACGCGCTTGTTGAGTCAAATCACGAGCAAGACCATCAAGCGTTGGTGTTGCGACACCTGAACCTGCTTGCGATGCGTTTGCTGTTGTTTCGCTGTTCCCAAGCAACTGGAGTACTTGCTGACGAGCTTTTGAAAGACTGATGCCTAAGTTATTTAAGACACGAGCAGCAACCCCTTCTCCTTCTCGAATCAATCCGAGCAAGAGGTGTTCTGTTCCGACGTAAGAGTGACCGAGTTTACGTGCCTCATCCATTGATAACTCGATGACTTTTTTCGCACGTGGTGTATAGTGAATCGTCGTTGCACCATCTTGTCCGCGACCGATCAATGCTTCGACTTCCATCTGAATTTTATCTGAACTGAGACCGAGTGCTGTTAAGGCTTTCGCAGCGATTCCGTCTCCTTCACGTACAAGTCCGAGTAAAATGTGTTCTGTTCCGATATTGTGGTGCCCCAACCGTACTGCTTCTTCTTGAGCAAGTGCCAATACACGTTGTGCACGTTCTGTAAATCGTCCAAACATCATTATGCAAAACCTCCTTGTGTGTGATCCCTGTTTGTCTGTTCGGTTAACATCGTCCGAATTCGTTTCGCCCGTTCGATGTCCCGTTCTCTAGATGTTAATTGTTTCCCGAAATGCTTTTGTAGAAAACCTGTTTGTAGCGAGACGAGCAGTTGATGAAAAAGATTTGGAGGAAGATTGACTTCTAGTCCCAGACTGTCTGCTAAGCGGACATCCGATAGCCGTTCCGTTGCTTCCCGCGCTGTAATCAGTCGAGCTGATGTCAGGATGCCATAGGAACGATATAGTCTGTCCTCTAGTTCTTCTTGATACATCTCCAATAATCCTTTTCGTGCTGCCTGTTCTGCTTCAATTAATGCTTCGACCGCAAATTGATAGTCCGTGATCAGCATATCCTCACTTGCCCCAAGCGTCCGTTGGTTCGAAAGTTGGAACATGCGACCAGAAGCATCGCTTCCCTCACCGTAACGCCCACGAATCGCGAATCCTAACTGTCGTAAGTGTTTGATATAGCCTTGAATCTGATTCGTCAGGACTAGTCCCGGTAAGTGCAACATCACGGAAGCACGAAGACCTGTTCCGACATTGCTCGGACATGTCGTTAAATAACCAAGTGTATCATCAAAAGCAATCTTAAAGCGTTCGCTGATCAAGCGATCGACTTGTTTTGCGATCCGAAACGCCTCTTCGAGCTGGAGCCCCGGTAATAAGGTCTGGATCCGGAAATGATCTTCTTCGTTTACCATGACACTGATCTGCTCATCTTCACTA
This sequence comes from Exiguobacterium sp. UBA6282, assembly GCF_002440475.1. Lineage (NCBI taxonomy): Bacteria > Bacillati > Bacillota > Bacilli > Caryophanales > Exiguobacterium > Exiguobacterium sp. UBA6282. The sequence goes on from NZ_DJUM01000036.1 coordinate 22,180, forward strand.
ATGAAGAGTCCTGTCCGTGGATGACTCGCTAACGCCGGACTAATTAGATGCTTTTCTACTAAAGCGGTTCGGGTCAGGACATCCGCCTGATCGACACGACCAAATCGGAACCCTTTCATCCCATTTAGTTGGCGTTCCGTCTCTTCAATGAGTGCATTGGCTTGTGCTTCTGACAACATCGTTGAGAACGGATAACGTGTCGTATTGCGCGCCAAACGGACTCGTGTCGAAACGACGATGTCGTCAAAGGGAGAAGATTGATTCATCGATTCGCTTAAAGGGTGTTGAAGCAACTCTTCAAACATGACGCAAATCCTCCTCGACACTCTCAATCTGTTGTTTTATGACTTCTGCTTCTTCATAATCTTCTGCTAAGATTTTGCGGTTGAGTTGTTCTTTGAGTCGACTAAGTTGCTGATTTAATCGTTTCTCCACGGATTCCTCATCAGGGCGTGAACCATAATGTTGCGTATGACCGTGTTGGAACTGACGAACCATGCCGTCGACTTCGTCTTTGAAAAATGAATAACAAGTCGGGCAACCGACTTTACGAAGATGAAGCAATTGTTGACGGGTCATACCACAAGACGGACATGCCGTCCCTTGATATTCACGTGCTAACTCCCGTACACAAACCGAGCATAAGAACTTCTCATCGGTTTCTGACTCTTGTGGGAGTTTGACACGGACGATTGCTTCTCGTTCGCCACATCGTTGACAACGCATCGTGCATTCCTCCAATGTCCGACGACTAGAGTCGCTTCATGGTTTGAAGAAGCGTCCGCATCAAGTGGGCACGCATCCGGTGTTGATCTTCGACCGCCATTGGCAAACTCTCTTTTTGCAACAGCGATTGAATCAAAATAGCTTCCCGCCGCGTCAGTAATTGTTCGTTCATCAAACGAATCAAATAATCTTCTGCAGCTTGTTCCGTCAAATGATCACCGATCCATGAACTGACTTCGTCTAATAGATCGTGACTATCGAGCACAACGATTTTTTGAATCCGAATGTATCCACCGCCGCCCCGCTTACTTTCAACAAAATAACCCTTTTCGACCGTAAAACGAGTATTAATGACGTAATTGATTTGTGATGGAACACAGTCAAAACGTTGTGCAATTTCTTGACGCTTGATTTCAATCGTCTTTTCGTCGTGTAAAATTTGCTTTAAATAGGCTTCGATGATATCTGTGATGTTTTGCATTGGCACCACCTCTCTGACCATCTTTGACTATTGTTTGATTTAATAGTAATCATCTAAAAAAAGAAATGCAACTGATAAGGCTTTTTAGAAAACACAAAAAGACCGACCTGCA
>NZ_DJUM01000001.1:0-15641 GCF_002440475.1 Exiguobacterium sp. UBA6282
GGCAGCCGGGAGAACGATCATGAAGTTCGTTCGGAACTTATCACGCATGTTCGTTTTTTGCGTTCGAACGGCAGCGATCGTCGTATCTGAGATGAACGACAAGTTATCGCCGAACATCGAACCACCAACGACTGACGCTGCTGCGATTGCGACGTTGATGCCTGTTGCTTCATGAATACCGAAGGCGATCGGTGCGAGTGCAGCAATCGTTCCAGTCGAAGTTCCCATTGCCATCGAGATGAAGGCAGCGATGACGAACAGACCGCTCATCAGGAGTGACGGAGGTAGGAACGTTAAGGCAGCATTGACGGTCGCATCAATGGCGCCGATTGCTTCTGCCGTTCCAGAGAACGTACCGGCTAATAAGAAGATGAAGACCATAATCATGATATCGGGATTTCCGGCACCGGTTGCGATTCGTTCAACCGTTTGATTAATCGATCCTTTCGTCGTGATTGCAGCAAAGATCAGCGCGATCAAAGCAGCGATAAGAATCGGGAATTTGTAAAAGTCGTCATAGAAGATACCGGCTCCGATGAAGAGGACCAGGAATACGACGAGGGGAAGCAGTGCCCATTTGTTAGGCGTGATCATTTCATTCATTGTTGACACCTCGTTTCTCAAAGATACAAAAAAAGACCCCTTCGCAAGAAAGAAGGAGGTCTTTATGAAATAAAGACGCTCTTCTTATCTCTCAAGCTTTCGCTTGCTGGATTTGGCACAGTACGAATCAAATCGTCCGCTGCCGAAACATCATTGGGCCAGTCCCTCCGTTTCTCGCGATAAAAAGAAGTCATTCAATTGTTGTAAAACACGTTTCTTACCGTACCGCATTGAGTAACGCGTGTCAACTGTACTTTACTGAAGTGCCTGTTCTAACGTCTGGACGTTTTCTTCCATCAACTTAAAATACGAGCTGTTTTGCTGCGATTTCGTCACCGACTCGAGGTTATGGATCGTCACGGATTTAGCTCCGATTTCTTTTTGGATGACACGCGCAACCTTTGGTGAAACCGTTTCTTCGAACGCGACGTATTTCAAATCATGCATCCGCGCTTCTTTCACTAAAGCAGCCAGTTGTTTTTGTGACGGTTCATCGGAAGGGGAAATTCCGGCGATTGGAAGCTGCGTGAACCCGTATCGTTCGGCGAGGTAACCGTAAGCTGCATGTGTGACGAGAAGTTCTTTTTTCGATCCGTCAGCAACGGCTTGCTTGAACTCTTTATCGAGTGCGTCAGCTTGCTGATCGAACGCTTTCAAGTTTTTTTCGAATGTTGCTTTGTCTTTTGGTACTTCTTTTGATAAGGCGACTGTGATAGAACGTGCCATTGCTTTGGCGTTGACAGGATCAAGCCAGACGTGTGGATCGTATTTTCCATGATCGTGTTCTTCCTCTTCGTGCGCATGTTCATCAGTTGCGTGATCATCGTGCCCTGCTTCTTCGTGCGCATGCTCTTCTTCTGTATGTCCCTCTTCTTCATGTGCGTGAAGCGTAGCATCCGATTCCAGCAAAGTGACATCCTTACTCGTCTCGACGAACCGGACGTCCGTGCCTTTTAGACTCTCTTGGATTTTTTTTGAATAGGGTTCAAGTGTCGTACCCGTCAAAAGGAAAAGGTCACCTTTGGCAATCTCAGTGAGTTGCTTTGACGTCGGTTCATAGGAGTGCGGATCTGCTCCAGGTGGGACGATCATCTTGACGTTGACTTGATTACCACCGATTTCACGGGCAATGGCAGCTGTTGCGAACGTCGATGTATAGATTTCCGTCTTTTTATCATCTGAAGTCGATGAATCGGTGTTTGATCCACAAGCTGCGAGGATACTTGCGCTCGCGAATGCGACCGTTAAAGCAGGAATGATTTTTTTCATTATATGTTACCTCCGTTATTAAAACGTAATTATTCCGATTTGGACTTTTTCACTATAGCGGAACGTTTGAGAAGCGTCAAGTACGAATACCGAGACGTTCGACTTCTTTTAAAACGGGGTAAAAGGATAATAAAATGAAGGAATTGATACGTCTTTTGGAGGTGATCAAGTGAAACGTGAAACTGCATGGCTAATGGGGGGAGCTGCACTACTAACGACAGCAGCTGCGGGAGCAAGTATCTGGAACAATTACGGTGCATTACTTCGGTGGACTGAACCCGCCTTGCCAATCACAGAAAAACAACTCGCACCGCGGACACTCACTTACAAACAAGTGGGAGACCGTACCTTACAACTTGATTTATATTATCCGCCGGGGGAAGGACCGTTTCCGGTCGCGATCTACGCGCACGGTGGCGCATTCGTTCGTGGAGAGCGCGAGGATCTGTTCTGTTTTAGCCCGATCGTTGATCGCCTGCTTGAACTTGGGGTTGCTGTTTGTAGTATCGATTATCGTCTGTTTGAAGAAGGGAGTTATTTTCCGGATAATCTCGAAGATGTACGGGATGCCTTATGCTTTTTGAACAAAGAAGCAGAAGATCTTCGCATTTTAAGAGGACGGATGATGGTATGGGGAGACTCAGCCGGAGCTGCACTCATGCTGACGACGGCACTTGCCCCATCTGCTTTCGTTGGTGAGCGCGATGAACGACACATGCCATTGATCAGTGGTGTCATTGCCTTATATCCACCGACGAATTTTTTATTGTTTACTTTCATTCAGACCTGGATCGCTCACATTAAGTTTTATAAAGGTGGACGGGAAGAATGGCGCAAGCTCATGACCCACGTTTCACCTGTGACGCATCTCTCGTCAGACGCCCCACCGATCATGCTCCTGCATGGCAAAAAAGATCCAATCGTTCCGTTTTCCCAAGCTCTTCACTTCGTTGAAAAAGGAGCCGATGTCGGAGCTGATGTCCGTTTGTTTTCTTTTCCGAACGGTACCCACTCACTTGCTAGTTTTGCACAGACAGAAAATCCATTGAAAATTGAACGACTGCTCGAACGAATTGAACGCTTCACTTGTCAGGTGTTGTTATTGCCACCGCGACAACTTCCCGATGAAAAACATGATACAATCAGTCATATTTCTTGAATGAAGGAGACAGAGGCATGACTGAAATTTGTTTAGTGCGACATGGTCAAACGGATTGGAACTTAAATGAACGAATCCAAGGAAGAGAAGATATCCCGTTGAATGCAACCGGAAAAAGACAAGCGGAACTCAGCGCCGCTTATCTAGCCAATGAAAAGTGGGATGTCTTGCTAGCAAGCCCGTTGTCTCGCGCTGTTGAGACAGCAGAAATCATCGGACGTGCGGTCGGATTGACGATCACAGCGACCGATGACCGACTCGTCGAGCGTGAATTTGGTGCTGCTTCCGGTGAACCGGTTGCGTCGATTTATGAAGCTGTTCAAGCGAACGATACGAAACGTGTTCCGGGTCTTGAAACGGAACAAGCGATTCAGGATCGCGTATTCGAAGCATTACAGGAAGTGACACGAACGTATGAGGGGAAACGAATCTTAATCGTCTGTCACTCGCATACGATCAAAGCAGCCTTATCGTCGATTGATGAGACATTCAGTTACCGGACACCTTTGAAAAATGCATGTGCGAATTATATCCAATATACGGACCACTATACGATTGATCGAATCAATGTAGCGGATCACATCACGGACGAAGTCGAAAAACCTTAAGAAATCGGTGTTTCTGGATGTTCTGCTAGATACTGTTTAAATGTTTCTTTAGCGATACTCGTGATATGTGCACCGCGTTTTGAACGACGATCCTTGTATTCTTGGACGAGTTCTTCACCAGCGAATCCATCCTCGACGACTTCACGTAAGATCGATTCGGATAAATCATTCTTCATCATGACCATCTTACCAGTGAAGACATAGGAGACGTGTTCGCTTAAGGCAGTCCGTTCAAGAGGCGTGACGATCATCGCGGCAGGGTCATTATCGGGTCGTGAGATCGTGATTTCAATCAAAGCACGTAAATGTTTTGTGAACAATTCATCGACGATCGGCTGATCGCTCGAAGGAACGACGATTTCTGCGACCCATTGTGCCGTTTGTTCGGTACTGACCGTTAGTCCGTCTTGAATGGCGACGGGAATCGTCGTATCACGTCCTGACTCGTCCATTAAAATGCGTAATGTGCATAATTTAAAGGTTTTCATGAAAAAATGCCCTCCCTTGATCGCTTACGATTTTTCTACAGTATACCGTGAGGAATGGGGGACGGGAAACTTTTCCTGACGAAATTCGTGTGAACTATGTTTAAATAAGACTAGATATTACTAACAGGAGGATCGTTCATTATGCCGCAAGTACTCATTGGAATATTAGGAATCCTGGGTATTGTCTTACTTGCCCACCATATCATCATGTATTGGCATGCTGAACCGACAGACCGCCCGACGCTTGCATATCGCATTGCGCTCCTGATTGCCTGTTTGCTACTCATTAGTGGAAGTGATCATTTAATCAGTATTTTTTACGCGGATTCCTTAGCAGAATTCGGTCAACGCATAACGTATATCGTCTTCATCGGAGGTGCGCTTGGTTTCGCGTGGTACTTTCGTAAGAAGATGGAACAAGCGCCAACAGAAATGACACCTGTCGGAAACGAAGCAGGATTAACATGAGAAAAGCGCCGTTCATCCTGAGGGAGGAAGAACGGCGCTTGTTTGTGCGTCTTATTTTAAACCACTCGTGAGTCGTGTTTCCCGAATCATGTCGAGTTTGAGTTTCCAGAGACGGTCACTGAATGTGACGGCATAAATCTCTGGCAAACGGAGACGTTTGTACTCCTCCCAAAGACGACCAATCTGCGTTTCATGGAAGTGACGGATCTCTTCGATCGTTGGAACTGTATAGATTAGCTCTCCATCTTTGAAGATCGGTTCAAGCAAGCGTTCGACCTTGAACTGCTCCACACGGTTACGGAACGATGGGTCCCGGACGTCGATGAGATCGACGGCTTCAAGTGTCGATGGATCCTCATCCATCAACGTCACGTAATCCCCTTTAAACTTATCCGTCACCGGATCGATGATGCGATAGACTTCCTTGATGTGTGGTGTCGTCGTCTTGGCTTTTGACGAGGACACTTTGATGACAGGCGTGAGTTCGCCGTCTACTTCACGCGCGACCAGTTTATAGACCATTCCGAGAGCGGGTTGCTCGTAAGCTGTAATACCACGTGTTCCGACGAGGAACGTATTCGCTTGGGCGCCTTGGATGCGCAAATCTTGGATGACGTACTCATCGAGATCCCCTGACAAGACGATGTCGACTTCTGGGAAGCCGGCTTCGTCAAGCATGTTACGAGCACGTTTTGACAAATAAGATAAGTCACCAGAATCGATCCGGATTCCGCGCAGTTTATGTCCTTTGGCTTGGAGTTCCTTTGCGACCGTGATGGCATTCGGCAGACCACTCTTGAGTGTGTCATACGTATCGACGAGTAACGTCGATTGATCCGGATAGTGAGAAGCAAATGTCCGGAATGCTGTTAGTTCATCATCATGGAATTGAATGTCGGCATGTTCCATCGTTCCGCCACATGGGATTCCGAAATCGCGTCCTGCTGAAGCAAGACTTGTGACGTCAAAACCAGCGAGGTACGAAGCACGCGTTCCGAAGTAAGCAGCATCGATGCCTTGCGCACGTCGGGCACCGGCTTCAAGAAACTTCGCACGGGGTGCCGATTGACGAATGCGTGCGTATTTCGTCGCGATGAGTGATTCATGGTTCGCGATGTTCAAAATCGCGGTCTGTAAGAGTTTCGCTTCAAAAATTCGTGCCTCGATCCGAATCAATGGTTCGTTCGGGAAGACGATCTCACCTTCTTTGACACTGGAAATCGAACCGTTGAACTTGAATTGACGCAGTTCATCCTTGAATTCATCTGGGAAGCCGATCATCTCTTGCAAGTACGTGATGTCTTCTTCCGTGAAACGGAGTGTTTGAATGTACTCGATGATGTTCTCAAGACCCGCAAAGACGACATACCCTCCTGCAAACGGATTCGAACGGTAGTAGACATCGAAGACGGCACGTTCATTGTGACGTCCTTCTTTCCAGTAGATATACATCCACCGTGGTAAGTATAGATCGGTATGGAGTGCAAGGTTACGTTGTAACATAACGGACAAATCCCTTCTTATTCGCCGACGACTTCTGCGCCGATCGATTGTTTAAAGTGTGTAAGCGCCCAGTCGTGACCCGTCGCGTTAAAGCTTGCGACCGCATCGGCATGGACGACGATATGATATCCGAGATTGTAGGCATCAACAGCTGTATGAAGGACACAGATGTCCGTACAGACGCCAACGAGGTGGACTTCGCGGATACCACGTTCACGCAAGCGTAAATCAAGGTCCGTCCCGGCGAACGCACTGTAACGCGTCTTATCAATGACGTGATCAGCGACACGTGCCATGGCTGCGACTTTCCCAAACAAATCACGTCCATGTGTTCCGCGAATATTATGCGGCGGGAAAAGGACAGTTTCCGGATGGAACGTATCACCTTCCTCATGAATATCGTTGGCAATGACGACGTAGTCCTCTGTTGAAAATTCCTCCATCAATGTAGCGATCCGGTCTTCAATCGCCTGTCCTGGTTTTCCACAAGTCAGCTTCCCTTCGTCAGCAACGAAGTCGATCGTGTAATCAATGACAATCAGAGCGCGCATGTGCGTGAGCCCCTTTCGGTTTTGAATTAGTGTTCTCTTTCACATTGTACTCTATCTCACATAGAAGGCGAAAGGAAGAAATCGGATACAAACAGGTATAGAGAAGTAATAGAATGGGGTATAAAGTATAGGACGAAAATGATAGTAGAGGAGGAGAAAGGGATGGCTAGGTTGAATGAGTATGAAGTGGAAGAGCGTCTTGAACGATTGCAGGATTGGAGTATCGTCGATGATGAAATCGTCCGAACGTATACACTTCCATCGTTTCCTGCTGCACTGGATTTCGTACAGGAAGTCGGGAGTATCGCCGAAAACTTGAATCATCATCCACGGATCGTGATTGACTATAAAAACGTCACACTTGCGGCGACGACTCATGATGAAAACGGATTGACGGAAAAAGACTTTCAACTTGCGGAGGCCTGTGATGCCATCTAAACTTTCGATCACATTCGGTAGCGGTTCGTTTGTTGAACAAATTCGTTCTCGGGATGCTCATATTCGTGTTGCTAGCGGAAGCGGTGACGCTATCCTCTGGATAGAGACGGACTCGAAATCACCTTTTCAAAGTGGCAATACCTACACGTTGCTCGAATCACGTGGAAATTTTTCGGATGAAGGCAGTCTCTTCTACTGGTCGATTCCGGCAGATCAAAATAGCGGAGATTTATTCGTACATCAAGTGATGTCGAATCCAAAAGTCATTGGAGCAGAATATGGTGGCTTCCAGGCTTTTCGGATTGGACGTGTCGAGAAGGGGACGGATCTCGTCTTATTGATTCAGTTCCATGAGACAAGCGACGGGGCTCGTTATGCAAAATCAGTTGAACGTCTCACGGTAGACCAGTATGCTGAAGAGGCAGGGAAGTCGTTCGCGCCTTCTCCCGTCATGAAACGGTATCAAATCGTACCACCAACAAATGAGTGAGATGCAGGGGGACTAACAGATGAAGAAGAACTATTTTGTCGTAGCAACACTTGGTGGCGCACTTGTCGGCGCTACTTTATCACTACTGCATAAAGATACGCGTCAAGCGCAGTTCACGGCAGTGAAACGAACATTCAGTGGCGCAGGAACACAATTGTCTGCTGTCAAACAAGATCCGAAAGGACGCTTTGAGGAATTAAAAGCACTTTATACGGATAATCAGGAGACGATCCATAACTTGATTGATGATGTGAAGGACTTGGCAGAAGTTCTACGCAAATAATCAAAAAAAGGACTTACGCATGTAGCGTAGTCCTTTTTTTGTATGCTGGTTTACAGGTAACGGAAGAATAATCCGAGTACAGCAAAGGCGATGATGACATAGAAGAAGATACGACCCAACTGCCCAGAACCGCTTACGAAGACAGGACCACCACTTGTCCGACGACCCGTTTGGAACGGACGTGTGAATGGCACGGCACGGTTGCCGAAGACGAATCCGAAAAGGAATCCGAGGACGAAACCGTACAAGTGACCGAAGACAGCGACGTTCGATCCAAGTAACGTAAAGACTGCCGTGACTGCAGTGAAGATATACACAAGCCGTGTATCGTCTGCCATGATGACCGTTCGTTTGAAACGACTCAAGTAGACATAAAAACCAAGCAGACCAAGAATGGCACCGGATGCTCCGGCTTGTCCATAGAACGGTTCATTGATTTTCGTGAAGTACGTCAAGACGTTCGCAAGCGTACCGACGAGCAAGTAAAAAGTAGCGAATCGAGTATGCCCGATCATCCGCTCGAGAGGCGGTGCGAAAATGACGAGAGCAAACGTATTGAACGCAATGTGCCAAAAATCATAATGCAAGAACGTTGCCGTGACGACACGCCACCATTCACCTTGCCCGATTAAGAGATTAATTGCTGCGCCTGCACTTAAGAGAGAGAACGTCAGATTAAGGAGTCCACCTAACTGTTCGATGACAAACAGGGCGACTTGGATTAAAATGAACAACGAAACGACCGGATAAGAACGTGTGAACGTTTGTAGATTTTCCGTTCGACTAAACATGACAACACCTCGCTTCATCTTCATTCTATATGAAGATGGCGAAGAATAGAACTGTGGAGGCGTCTCGGATGATTTATGGAATTGGGATCGATTTAGTCGAACTAAATCGAATCGAGCAAACGCTCGAGCGACAGCCACGTTTTGCAGGAAGAATTTTGACGCAGGCAGAACAGGAACGATTTCAATCGCTTTCAGGACACCGGCAAATTGAGTACCTGGCAGGTCGCTTCGCCGCAAAGGAAGCGTTCGTTAAAGCATTTGGAACCGGTGTCGGAAAAGAGGTTTCCTGGCAGGACGTCGAAGTTTTAAACGATGAGACCGGACGACCGATCATGAGCGGACCATTCGATGGCGTCATCCATGTCTCGATTACACATTCAGAGCACTACGCGTCTGCGCAAGTCTTATTAGAGAAGAGGGATTAGGATGTATCGACCAACTTGGATTGAAATCGATCGGGAAGCGATCGCACACAATATACGCGAAATTAAAACACGAATGGGCGAGCAACAGGTGATGGCAGTCGTCAAGGCAGACGGCTATGGTCACGGTGCAGTGACAGTCGCTGAGATTGCCCTTGAAAATGGAGCTGACTTACTCGCTGTTGCGCTCCTTGAAGAAGCGATTGAGTTGCGAGAAGCGGGTATCCAAGCGCCGATCCTGATGCTTGAAGCTTTACTGCCGGAGCATGCGCCAGTCGCTTCGAATTACGATGTCGCCGTTCCTGTCTTTTCAGCCGATTGGCTCCAAGAAGCGAAACGGCATCTGACGGAAATCGATCATCTCCGTTTGCATATCAAGGTCGATACCGGGATGGGGCGACTCGGACTGCAGCATGTCGATGAGTTGAAGCATATTTTGGTTGAGTGTAATGATGATCTTGTCGAACTCGAAGGCATCTATACGCATTTCGCAACCGCTGACGAGCTGAACAGTCGATTGTTCGAACGTCAGCTCGAGACATTTTTATCCTATGTCGCGCTAGTACCGGACATTCGTTACGTGCATTGTGCTAATTCAGCGGCAGCGATTCGCTTAGCGGGACAAGCGCCGTTTAACGTCGTTCGGGTCGGTATCGCGTTATATGGGGCGATGCCGTCGGATGAGATGGCAGGACATTATGAATTTTTAAAACCAGCGTTTTCACTGAAAAGTCGTCTGATGCAGGTCAAACAAGTCGAACCGGGTCAGACGATCAGTTACGGAGCGACTTATACGGCACCGACAGATGAATGGATCGGTACCGTTCCGATTGGTTATGCAGATGGTTGGTCACGCAAGTTTCAGGGCTATTCACTGATTGTAGACGGTCTACCGTGCGAAATCGTCGGTCGTGTCTGTATGGATCGCTTGATGATTCGTTTACCGCGAGAATATCCGATTGGAACGGAAGTCATCTTGATTGGAGAAGGGGCACCAATCGAGGAAGCGGCCCATTGGCTCGGAACGATCAACTATGAAGTTCTCTGTCAATTCTCGAAACGTGTTCCGCGTCAGTGATTCGCATAAGACATCAATAAGATGGCAAAAATATGTTATTTGTTTGAATTTTGATTGTATTTTCTGAATTCGACTGATATATTGAAGTAGAAAGTGAGTCGTTCGTTAAGGTTTCAGTGAATCTGGAGGTGCCATTATCTTGGTCCAACAACGGGAAATGCAGTTTGTTGAGCGAAATGTAGCGAAGGAGACGATTGGGATGAAGTCGAATCATACGACCGAAGAACGCAAGCGTCAGCTACGTGAGGAATTGAAGCGTGGTTACGAAGAAATGGCAGCAATCAATTTATCGATCGTAGGCGAAATGTTCCAGATTGAAACGGAGGCGGAGTTCTCACTCCTACGTCAAGTAAGCGGGGTGTAAGCTTTGATAGTCAAACGTGGCGACGTGTTTTATGCAAATTTGTCACCTGTGGTCGGATCGGAACAAGGGGGAGTTCGTCCCGTGCTTGTTCTACAAAATGATATTGGTAACCGATTCAGCCCGACAGTCATCGTGGCTGCGATCACGGCACAGATCGACAAAGCCAAACTACCGACCCATGTGGAAGTATATCGAGAGCGACACGGATTAGAACGTGATTCGGTCATCTTACTTGAGCAAATCCGTACAATTGATAAACGCCGTCTAACGGATAAAGTCACACATCTAGATCCGGACACGATGATGAAAGTAAATAGTGCCGTCGCAATCAGCTTAGGCTTGGTTGATTTTTAGGCACTTACATAGAAGCGCAACACAAGAAGAGTCGATACTAGCGTATACGACTTTTTTTGACCTCTTTTTTTAAAAATGGGTTTCAAAGTTTTCTTTACGGGGAAACATACCCAAGTGACCTTTTTATAAAGGGAAGAGGTAGGATGAATAGCAAGACCACATAGACAGATTTTCCTTGAGGAGGAACTTGAAGATGGATTTAACAATTAAAACAGAGCAGCTTGACGGTCAGACGCATCTTTATATCGCAGGTGAGATTGATACGTATACGGCACCAAAGCTTCGCCAAGAATTAGTCCCAGCAGTCGAAACGAATGATGTCATCGTGCACTTGGATGAAGTTCATTATATGGATTCAACAGGTCTCGGTGTTTTTGTCGGTGCGCTCAAAGCAGCGAAAAAGAACGGTACGTCGTTCACGCTCGTTGGCGTCTCTGAACGTATCCGTCGTCTATTCGAGATCACAGGTCTTTCAAGCATCATTACAATTGATAGTGGTGTACGAGGTGGAACGCAATGAAGAACGAACAACTGAACATGACATTACCGGCAAAACCGGAATATGTAGCCATCGCTCGTTTGACGGTTTCAGGCGTCGCGAACCGAATGGGGTATACGTACGATGACATCGAAGATATCAAAATCGCTGTCTCAGAAGCATGTGCGAACGCTGTTCAACATGCGTACGAAGGAAAAGAAGATGGTAGTATCGCCTTGACTTGCAACGTCTATCCAGATGATCGTCTTGAGATCATCGTTAAAGATAACGGCATTACGTTCGATAAAGATGAGGTTAAACGCCAAAGTGAGCCGATTACGGACGCACACGATCTCGATTCCTTGCATGAAGGAGGACTTGGTATCTTGATGATCGAAGCATTGATGGATCAAGTAACGATCGAGAAAGCGAACGGCGTCACTGTCCATATGACAAAATATATGAATAGAGATGAGGTGGGTCAAAGTGCCAGCAAAGTCTCAACAACGCCATCACAGTGATGATGAAGTACTTCGACTGATTGATTTGTATCAGCAGGACGACCAAGATGAGGAAGTGCATGCGGCATTACTCGAGCGTTATTCAGACTTGGTAGAAGCTTTGGCCCGAAAGTTTTCGCGTGGTCGACCGATTCATGACGATCTCGTTCAGGTCGGTATGATTGGGTTACTCGCGGCGCTTCGTCGATTCGATAAGGAGTTTGGTCGCAGTTTTGAATCGTTTGCTGTTCCGACGATCATCGGAGAAATCAAACGTTTCATCCGCGATAAGACATGGAGCGTCCACGTTCCACGTCGCATTAAGGAACTCGGTCCGAAAATTAAGAAGGCAGTCGAGGAATTGACGACGGAGCTACAACGCTCTCCGCGCATCGATGAGATTGCTGCTCGCCTTGAAGTATCAGAAGAGGAAGTCCTTGAAACACTCGAGATGGGTAAGAGTTATCAAGCTCTCTCCGTCGATAGCTCGATTGAGGCAGATCAGGAAGGTAGTACCGTTACCTTGCTCGACCTCGTTGGTAATCAAGAGAATGGCTATGACTCTGTCGATCAGCGTCTGATTCTTGAAAAGGCATTTGCTGTCTTGACGGACCGCGAGCGTTCTATCCTCGAATGTGCCTATTATCGCAATATGAGTCAAAAAGAAACGGGAGAGCTACTCGGCATTTCACAAATGCATGTGTCCCGTCTCCAACGACGTGCTTTGCAGAAGTTACGTGAAGCGATTAAAGTTGAACCAAATGAAGTATTCTCAAAAGACTGACCTCGTGTCAGTCTTTTTTCTTTTCCATGCATTCTTCGGTATAATGAATGAGAGGTGAAGCAGATGGAAAAGAGAATCGCAAGTGAATTGAATGTACGTCCTGCTCAAGTGAAGGCAGTCTTACAATTGACGGAAGAAGGCGGTACGATTCCGTTCATCGCCCGGTACCGGAAAGAACAGACTGGAGAACTCGATGAGGTCGCGATTAAAGCGATCCTCGATCGACATAAACAATTAACACAACTTGAAAGTAGACGAAGTGACGTCCTTGAAAAAATCGAGGAACAAGGTGTACTAACGCCGGAACTCCGTCGAACGCTTGAAGAAGCGACGACCTTACAACAAGTCGAAGATATTTACTTACCGTTTCGACCAAAACGTCGGACGAAGGCGGAAATTGCACGGGAAGCAGGGCTTGCGCCACTTGCTGACTGGTTACGCGACAAGTCTGCCTATGATAAAGCGACATTTCAGCGTTTGAGCGGTACACTCGATTCGGAAGAAGCACTTGCCGGAGCTCAATCAATCATCGCTGAGGAGTGGGGCGAACAAGCGACGGTGCGTGAGTTCATACGCAAGCAAATACGTCGTTCAGCAGAAATCGTCACGAAACAGAAAAAGGACGCAGTCGATGAAAAAGGTGTCTTTGCACAGTACTATGCTTACAACGAACGGATTCAACAGATTGTTCCGCACCGGATTCTTGCGATCAACCGTGCTGAGTCGTTGAAAATCGTCTCGGTGAAGGTCGTATTAGAGGAACAGCAGGTTTTACCAACGTTACTTCGTTCATATGCACAACTGGCGCCAAAGAAACGTGACATCGTCGAAGCGGCAATCACAACGGGGTATAAAAAATCCGTTTTTCCTGCTATCGAACGAGAAATTCGGAACGAACTGACTGAGAAAGCAGAACTTCAGGCGATTGACGTCTTCGGTAAGAACCTCCGTCAACTCTACATGCAGCCACCGATGAAAGGGAAAGTCATGCTTGGTCTTGATCCGGCTTATCGGACGGGGTGTAAGTGGGCGGTCATTGATCCGACGGGTGAGATGAAGGAAGTCGGTGTCATCTACGTGACGATGTCAGAGCAAAAAGCGAAAGAAGCGCGCCAAACCCTTTCAAAGCTCGTCGACACGTATGGTATTGAATTGATTGCGATTGGCAATGGGACGGCTTCGCGGGAAACAGAAGCATTCGTTGCGGATTGGATGAAGGGGCAGAAAGATATTGCCTTTACGATCGTCGACGAGGCAGGGGCAAGTATTTATTCCGCTTCAGAGATTGCCCGAACGGAGTTTCCGGAGCTTCAAGTCGAACAACGATCCGCAATTTCGATCGCACGTCGCTTGCAGGATCCACTGGCAGAACTCGTCAAAGTCGATCCGCAATCTGTTGGTGTCGGTCAATATCAACATGATGTCTCGCAAACGAAATTGAAGGAGACGCTTGATTTTGTCGTCGAAACGGTCGTCAACCAGGTCGGAGTTGATGTCAATACAGCGTCAGAACCGCTTTTGAGTTACGTCGCAGGAATCACGAAAGCGACGGCGAAAAAAATCGTCGAACGTCGCTCGGAACTTGGAACGTTCAAGACGCGTCAGGAATTATTGAAAGTCCCTCGTCTTGGGGCAAAAGCTTATGAACAGGCAGCTGGATTCCTCCGGATCTTAGATGGAACGCATCCGCTCGACCGGACGCCAATCCATCCGGAGCAGTACAAAACAGTCGAAAGGTTATTCAAGACACTAGGTTTAACGCTCGATCAAGTCGGAACGGATGCACTCCGGGAACAATTGTCCACATTGGCATTACCGGAGATGGCAAAGACGCTCGAGATCGGAGAGCCAACGTTACGTGACATCATCGAGGCGTTACAACGTCCGGGACGTGACCCGCGAGAAGCACTCGATAAACCGTTACTTCGTCAAGATGTTCTATCGATGGATATGATTCAAGTCGGGATGGAATTCCAAGGGACGATCCGTAATGTTCTTGATTTTGGTGCGTTCGTTGATATCGGGGTGAAAGAGAATGGATTGATCCATATTTCGAAGCTCAGTCGTAAGCGTGTCAAACATCCACTTGATGTTGTCGCTGTCGGGGATATCGTGACGGTATGGGTGACGAATGTTGAACCAGAGCGAGGACGCATTGGTTTGACGCTGGTTCCGCCGAAATGACGAATGAACAATTACAACGATACGTCGAGCAACTTTCGCTCGACGTATTTTCCTTATCGTTTCGACATGAAGCTTATTTTAACCCACGTCTAAAGACGACAGGTGGTCGCTACTTCTTGGGCGATCATCACTTAGACTTCAATAAACGATACATCGATGACATGAAAGTCTTCCACGGAATTGTGATTCATGAACTGTGTCACTATCATTTACATCTAGCAGGAATGGGACACCGCCATCAAGATCAAGACTTTAAAGAATGGTTAGAGCGTTACGGTGGGCTCCGATACAGTCCGAGAAGACAAGAAGACGAAAAAAAATCCTATCTTTATGAATGTGAGAAATGCAGTACATTATATAGAAGGAAAAGACGCATGAATACGGAAAAGTATCGATGTGGTCGTTGTCGCGGAAAGATTTTTTACAAAAGTAGTTGACGTTCATTTCGGAGCATGATAAATTATAGAAGTCGTCAAAACGACAGCAACTAAACAACTTATCGTCGCTAAAAACTTTTTTAAAAAAGCATTGACGGAAAGAAAAAAAGTTGCTACTATATAAAAGTGTTCCGAACAGAACGTAACGTTCCGCAATAGCTCAGTGGTAGAGCAACCGGCTGTTAACCGGTAGGTCGTAGGTTCAAATCCTACTTGCGGAGCCATTCTTTTGGAGATGTACCCAAGTGGCTATAAGGGGCGCCCCTGCTAAGGGTGTAGGCCGGGAAACTGGTGCGAGGGTTCGAATCCCTCCATCTCCGCCAGACCTCTTATGTGAAAATGTTTCTTGAGAATAATTATTAATTACAAAATGGCCCGTTGGTCAAGCG
>NZ_DJUM01000027.1:0-26022 GCF_002440475.1 Exiguobacterium sp. UBA6282
GAGGACGTCGGTGCTTACCTGACAAGCATCGCTAAGCAGGATACGCAGCAAGACCTGTCGTCTTTTGACGAACCGATGATGCTCGTCCATGGAGCGACAGATTTTTTCGAACCGTTCGCAAAAGCCAACGATCGGGACTTCGACGAACATGAGACCGTCGCCTATACGCTCGTCATCCCAGGCGAAGAACCGATCAGCCAACACTTCCGCATCCTCGACGATGCGATGGGACCGTATCATCATATCCTGAACACAGAGGTCGTCAGTAAGGAGACTGAACAAGTACTCGAAAAAGCATGGTACGACGAAATGATTTCGACGGAAGATCGTGACTTAGAAAAAGTTCGCCAAATCGTAACGCGTCACTTCAACGTACCGGAAAAGGATTTTCGTAGTCGATAAAAGGGGAAGGTAATTTGTTTAAATGCCACAAAACAATGTATCGATGAAAAAAATAGGAAGAGAAGGATAACACTTTTTCGAAAATTATAATGTAAAAAAGAAAGAGATAAAATTATAAATTCCATTTTATCTCTTTCTTTTTTTAATTTGGTTGTAAATGCTGATGTGCCATTTCATTCATTACTGCTAACATAAAGTGACAGTCCTCTTTTAATGTCTCACCTGGACTCGAATGTGAAGCTAAATTTCTCATTTGATATGCTATTGTCAGTCTACCGTTCTCTCTTCGAGTAGTAACTTTAGCGTCATTAAGGACATCTCTAAGCTTTCCTAGTTGAGTTTCATTTCCTTTAACTTTCAACTCATGTAGTTCACAAATTTTTAGACAAAGTGTCTCTAAACACACTCCCAGTGTAGCTGCGCAAGGTAAAAATAAATTTTGATGATAAGCAGCCATCGCTTGATCTAGCTGATAAGAAAAATCTTTACTATTCATCGCATCTAATAATGGTTTTAAATCTAAGATACTAAAAGGGAATTTAGCAACATCTTTTGCAAAATAAGAATTTTGCGTTTGATTAATTTCTTGAAAAGAATTGATTTCTGTTCTTATTAACTCTTTTAATTTTTGCTTTAAACCCCCACCATGCATTTGATCGACTTCTTTTATAGAAAATTGTCGTTTAGTAAAAGCCGTACTATTTCTAAATGGTTCAATCTCACAAGAATTGTTATACATAATTTGAGTTGAATCATATCCCAATTGAGGTAAGATTTCTTGTCTTATGAAAACATGATCATGGGAATATTTATCTACCGATTGTAATTCGCTATAATCTATTAGCCTTACTTCAATTTTTCTAACATCAGGAGTCGATAAAAGAAAAAATTCTACCTGAGTTTTATAATCAAAGTCTTCCGGAACTATTAATATTAAAATTGAACAATTCTCTTTAGAATAAAATCTAAATGGAGAAGAGTTTGCATTTATAGCCTCTTGATGGAATTTATTTATTCTTTCTTTGTAGTAACTTCTTAATAACTCTTCATATTCAAGAACATTCTTTAACACTATTTTCTGATTTTCCTTTTTCTCAAATCCGTTATAACTCAATTGATTCACATCCACTTTAGTATTTTAGTCTTCCCATAGTTCTTCCATCAGCTCATCGATTTCGTTCGAGAGTCGCTGCCGTTCACGGTCGTCCTTCTCGATATGACCATACTCATCCATCCAGATGACATCGCCCGACTCCACCGTCATCGGAAAGCGGGAAATCAGGATATCTCGCATCCCATCATCGAACTCGACGACGACCCACTTCTCTTCAATTCGGTCGATGATCCCTTTTCGCTTTTTCATTTCGACTTCTTGATCGTGTAGGACGATCCGTTCCCTTCGAAGACAATCGTGCCGCTCTTATCGGTCCGCAGCATCGTCGCCTTCGCTCGCTTCAGGTTCGTCACAACTTCCTTCGTCGGGTGTCCATAGGCATTCTTCCCGACACTGATGACGGCGTACTTCGGTTTAACGTACTTGAGGAACGTCGCGCTCGTCGATGTCTTCGCCCCATGATGCCCGACCTTGAGGACGTCTGCACGTAGCGTCTTCTTCTTCGCGATCATGTCTTGCTCCGACTTCAATTCCGCGTCTCCCGTGAAGAGGAACGTGTTCTTTTTATAGGCGACGTGCAGTACAGCACTCCAATTGTTCAAATCACTCTTTGCATAGTCTTTGACCGGTCCGACGAACTGCGCCTTTACGCCTCCTTTGACCGAAAGCGAGACGCCCGCCTTTGCCGTCTTGATCGTCAGCTTCTCACGCTTGACCGCCAACAAGAAGTCCTTATAGGCTTGCGTCGTGTGCTTGACCTTCGGTGCATAGACGCTCTTGACCTTGAACGAGTCGAGGACTTCATCGAGTCCCCCGATGTGATCGGCATCCGGATGCGTCGAGATCAACACCTCGATGTCGCCGACCTTCTGTTTCTTCAGATAGGCGACGAGTGCATCGCCCTTCCCCTTGTTGCCACCATCGATGACGATGTCCTCACCACTTGGCATCTTGATGTAGATTGCATCGCCTTGACCGACATCGATGTAGTGGACCTTGATTTTCGGTGTCGCCGCTTCTGCGTCTTGTAGTGGTCCGACGAGTAATCCAACACTTGCGAGCGCTAAGCTCGCACCCATCCATTTTCGTTTCATCTTTCATCGCTCCATTCCTGATTTGTAAGTTATCTTCAGTATACAGTGAATACCAGGAGAAAGTTGGTTATATTTCCCACCCACCTATTTTTATTGATAGGGTAGTATATATGTAAGTCCATACAAAAAACAGACCTTAACGGGTCTGCTTGTTAAAGTGTGTCTGCATGAAGTCTGTCAGTCGATCAACATCGATGAACCATGTCACATGCTCAATCGATCCTTCTACTTCTCGTACGAATCGAAGCTGGGCATCAATCAATGTTACCTTATCTGGTATCTGTTTCCCCTTCGCTTGATCCATGACCTCAAACATCTCTACAATATTCATGTACTCCACCCCTAACCGATTTGTTAAGCACAGCATAGAATGATTTAAGAGTCTGTACGAACTACCTTAGATAAGATAAGCGAAGTGATATGTATGATAACTGAGTCGTTACGAAACAATGCACGATTGATTTTTCACGCATAAAAAAAGAAACGACCTTTTCCAACATCGTTTCTATCATCAAAATAATCATTCTTATTACGCATATCGAATCAATAGAGATAGATAAGTACACCTACGATCAGAATGAACGGAACCAAAATCATTTTACCTGTTCGGCTCAAAAAGCTCTTCTTTTCTTTTGTAAACAAGAAGTCGATCAATAAGAAAAGTCCAAACGCAATCGGTATGAGGTAGATTAGAGGGCATTTGTCAATGCTGTACCTAATACATCAGTCGATCCATTAAATTTCATATGTGGTTTCTCCTTTTTAGATATCCTCGCATACGACACATCATTCACGACCGAAGTACTAACGACGATCTCATACGCGGATAAGAGTCTTTCCTTTAGTATGCCATTCCTTCCACTAAACCCTAACCTTTTATTTTTCTTTTTATAATTCTATGGAACGCTCCGTGCCTTCCGTCGCAAGGAACAGGAACGTAGAGATGCCTCGCGCAAGCGAGTCGCAGCTCTCGTTATCGATTCGGCAGGAGGGTAGCGGTGCGATGAGGATGTTGCTGCGTGCAGCCTACAGCCTCACGCATGAGCCCGAAAAATTTTCTTGTGCTGTACATCAAGTAGAAAGAGCAGCACTACCTATCTACAGGAGGAATGATTCACTTCAATCAGCTATCTCTCCTCGAACCTTCATGCACTCCATTACTTGTCTCACTACTACATCCTTTATCACACCCTTCTACATAGAACAGACCAAAAGTACTTTCTCACCCGCAGTGGATTCGTCCACTGCGGGTCTTTCATTGCCCTTGGATTCGGGACGAATCCATTCCTTACTCGCTTGCGCTCTCTCAAAAGAAAAACGACGTCGTTTTTCGTCCATGCCCTCGCGCGCGGACAGGACGGGGTTATCCCGTCCGTCTACGCTCTATCGTCTCTTTACAGCACACCTTGTGCTTTCAAGCTGACGTATTCGTCTCCGGCACCGACGATGATGTGGTCAAGAAGCTGAATACCGACGATGCGTCCGACCTCGACGAGCCGTTCGGTCACCTCGATATCTTCCCTCGATGGATGCGGGTCACCGCTCGGATGCTGATGGCTGACGATGAGCGACGTCGCATTGTTGAGGATGGCGGACTTGAAAATTTCTCTAGGGTGGACGACGCTCGAGTTGATGCTACCGACGTGTGCCCGATGGACGGCAATGACGCGGTTCTTCGTATTGAGTAGGATGACGAGGAACACCTCACGGTCATCGTCCTGGATGAAGCGTCTCGCGACACAGAACGCGTCCTCTGGGGACGTGATGTGTGTCGTCTCGAGCGCGACGTCCGGTTCACGGACCTCTTGGCGGATACGGGTGATTTCAACGAGTGTAGTCAGTTTCATGGAAAAGCTCCTTTCGCGAGTGGGATGCAGTCCGACACGGTGCCGTCCTGTTGACGGGAACGTAGCGAGCGTCGCGAGACGGCGCAAGGGTGACCGCAGGGAAAGATCAAAAAAAGCGGACAGCGCACCGGGACGAAGGCTTCCGAAGCCCGCGAGCGAAAAGCTTTGCTTTGAGCCAAAACGCGGAGGAAGACAAGGAACGGCAGCGGCTTTTTTTGATGACCCTTGCGCCGACGAGGAGCGAGCTAGAGTACGGAAACAGGACGGCTTGCGGTCTCTTTCCATCAGACAGAGCGGGGCCGCTCTGTTCCATGCTTTTATCTATGGGATCCTATCTGATTGAAAAAAAGAACACACCCTAACTCATGAAGTGAGATAGGGTGTGTTCATACACAAAAAAGAAAAAATATACCAAACTTCTATTAAATTCTTAATGTTTTCGCATTGATAGCGACGATGACCGTACTCAAACTCATCAAAACTGCTCCAATCGCTGGTGAAAGAATAATGCCGTATGGTGCTAAAATACCTGCAGCTAAAGGAATCGTAATGATATTGTAACCAGCTGCCCACCATAGATTCTGAATCATTTTATTATATGTTTTTTGCGATAGTTCGATGACAGATAAGACGTCCTTTGGATTACTTTTGACAAGGACAATATCAGCCGTTTCTACAGCTACATCTGTTCCACTACCAATCGCAATCCCTACATCCGCTTGTGCGAGAGCTGGTGCATCGTTAATTCCATCCCCTACCATCCCTACTTTTTTTCCTTCTGCTTGCACCTGTCTCACTTGACGTGACTTATCATCCGGTAATACTTCTGCGTACACTTGATCGATCTCAAGTTGGGAAGCGACCCACGAAGCGACTTTTTGATTATCCCCAGTCAGCATGATGGATTGAATCCCTTTCTCCTTTAATTCCTGTACAGTCTTCTTAGCTTCCTCGCGAACAAGGTCGGCAAGGGCGATCATACCGATTAATTCTGTGTCCTTTAAGACAAAGACGACCGTTTTCCCTTCTTCAGACAAATCTTCGAATGTCACTTCGTCGATTTCGAGTTGTTTGTCCCGTACGTATCGCGGACTAACGACGCGGACTTGCTTTCCTTCGACTGTTCCTTCCAATCCTATGCCTGTCATCGATCCAAATCCTGCGACCGATGGTAAATCAAGCTTTCGTCTTTGAACTTCAGTCAAGATCCCGCGAGCAAGTGGATGTTGCGACGACTGTTCGATGGCTCCTGCGAGTCGTAATACTTCTTCCTCACTTATACCTGTACTTGCCATCACATCCGTTACTCCAAAATTACCTTGCGTTAAAGTACCAGTCTTATCAAAGATAACCGCATCTAGTTTTCGTGCCTCTTCGAATTGTGTTCGATTTCGAATCAAAAGACCTCTTTTAGCGGAAAGTGCTGTAGAAACGGATACGACAAGAGGGGCTGCTAAACCAAGAGCGTGTGGACAAGAGATAACCATAACCGTTACCATGCGCTCGATTGCTGTACTAACCGAATATCCAAGTACAATCCAAATCACGAAAGTCAGAACACCTGCTCCCACCGCGAGATAAAAAAGAATTTTTGCTGCTCGATCAGCTAAGTTTTGAGTCCGTGATTTGGAAGATTGCGCTTCACTTACTAAGCCGATGACTTTTGAAAGGTAGGTGCCTTCACCAGTACCTGTCGTCTCGACTGTCAGACCACCTTCTTGATTGATAGAGCCAGCAATCACGGTGTCATTCTCCTGTTTATCTACCGGAAGTGATTCACCGGTAAGCATTGATTCGTCAATCGTTGTTGTTCCTTCGACGATTTTTCCGTCTACCGGTACCTGTTCTCCCGGCTTGATCCGAATGAGATCTCCTGCCTCTAATTCATTGACCGGCACCTCTTCAACCTTCCCATCCTTCACTCGATGCGCCACACTCGGAAGTAACTTTACTAATTCCTGCAACGCATTTGAGGCACCCATGATTGATTTCATTTCAATCCAATGCCCTAATAACATGATGTCGATCAAGGTCGCTAACTCCCAAAAGAAATCATGTCCTTGTCCGAAACCGAATATGATAGCGACACTATAGAAATAGGCTACACTAATCGCTAATGCAATCAACATCATCATTCCAGGATTTTTTTGGCGTATTTCATTAATACTACCTTTTAGGAAGGGCCATCCACCGTAGAAGTAGACAATTGTGGATAGCAAAAGCAAAACAACGTCGTCATATGGAAAGCTAATGTTGATACCCGACCATTCTTGAATCATTTTGGAAAGTAGCAGGATTGGAATGGTCAACATTAACGATACGAGAAATCTTTTCTTGAAGTCTCCGATCATTCCTTCATGTTCATGATGTGAAGCACTCATTTGTTGGTCTTCATGATGAGTATGTTCGTGATGGATATGGTGATTCATAAGAAAACCTCCTTTTACGTACTATATACCTGTATGGTGTATATAGAGAGATCATGACTATATAGAGCTACATCTCGTTTTTACTTCCAGTTAAACTTATATATATAAATATAAAATGTATTTTGACACACTAAAAAATAAAAATTATCATACAAGTATAGGATATATTTTAAAAAATGAGACCATTTGTTTGAATAGGACTATTTAGCGCCAAAATCACAAGTACTGAAACTTTAAAAAGAATTAAAGGACAAGTTCGAGGTAGACATCAAATGATTGATGACAATTCATGAATTAACTGAACTGATGAAGACTATGGTCAAATGAACGAATAGGTACTATCGTGAACAGACAAATGAGCTAATACAAAAAACGCAATTAAAAAGCTTTGTTTTATGCACCTATAAAATTATCTCTAAGGAGAATCCAATCGTGAAACTTAACATACTCTTAAAAAGCGTAAGTCTTATTAGCCTATCCCTGATTGCGGTCGGCTGTGCTCAATCCCCGATGAAGTCTTCTACTCCCAATCATTCAAAGGAGGTAGATCATGCGAAACATATGAGCGGTGACAAGATTGAAGAAACATCATCATCGTTGATACTTCCCACGTTTTTAAAAACTCAACCTGAAGATGTACGAAATGTTTATCAAGCTGTAGGGAAAAATCGTAAACTACTAGAGAAAATACCTTGCTATTGCGGTTGCGGTGAAACAGTCAATCATAAAAATAATTATGATTGCTTTATAGAAGAAAACGCGACGAATGGATCGGTGAAATGGACAAGTCACGGAACGACATGCAGCACCTGTCTCGAGATTGCTGTAAAGTCTATTTTGAAGCAACGGGACGGAGAATCGGTTAAAGATATTCGTTCTGCAATCGATTCTTCATATAAAGATGGATACTCGAAGCCGACACCGACTCCCTTATGATTTTTATGATGACACTTTTGCTCCTATAGTAAGAGTGTCATTTCGTTTCATTCTCACTCCAACGATATCCTCTCCCCCAAATTGTTTTCAGATGCCTATCGATCGGGTAATCTAACTCTCTTAACTTTTCTCTAATCATCTTAATATGAGAATCAACTGTCCTCGGATCCGATTCTGACGTATAAGACCAAACGAATTCATAAAGCTCTAGTCTGTTGAACAGCCTTCCAGGATGTTGAAGGAATAGTCGCAGTAATGCATGTGCTTTTGGTGTAAAGTCAATCGACTTGCCATCTAGTAAAATTAAATTGTTGCTCTCATCGAACGTAAGTCCGTGGTAGATAACGGGTTCTTTTGCTTTCCTTCTCATGACAGACCGAACTCTTGCTAAAAGTACGTCCCCGTTAAACGGCTTTGTGACATAATCTGTAGCTCCAGCATCTAGTCCTTTGACGATGGATTCAGCATCATTTAGAGCAGTTATCATGATGATAGGGACTTCCGGGTGAGAATCCGTTATTTTCTTACATACTTCGAATCCATCGTACATTGGCATCATTACATCCAATAAAATCAAATCGAAGGTTTCTTTTTTCACTTTCTCTAAAGCTTCGATCCCATCATTCGCCATACTACATTCATATCCTATTGGTTCTAGATAGAGTCTTAATAATTGCCTCATTCTTATTTCATCATCAACAATTAATATTTTATCCATCCTAGTCACCACCTCTTACATTAAAATTTTTTAATAATAAATGATTGTTAGTCTATTTCCTCATAAATTTCACGAACTTTCTATATAATCAATTCAACCTATAGAATGGAGTTGATTTTCATGAAAGTGTTTATGAAGAGTTTGATCGTTATCCTCTATGTATCCTTATTTTCTCTCACCATACTACTGGTCTATAAGGGTTATGAACTTTTTCATAACTAAGTATCTTAGTGCTTATAAATAATGAAAGAGCATCAGCTTTTTAGCTCATACCTTTTTCGGCATGGCGACATAGATGCTCCTTCATTTTTAACACTTCGCTTTAAGCAATTAATTTACGACAGACTTTTGCACATTCATTACAGGCCTCAGCGCACTTTTTACAATGATCATGATCATGTTTCGAACATTCGTCGGCACATCTTTCACAAATTTCAACACAGCTTCTTGCAAGAACATCAATATTGCTGCTGTTTCGAGAAATAGCTTGTACTAAAAGACTACAAATTTCAGAACAATCTCTGTCTAGACGTATACACTCTGCCATCGAAGAAACATGATGTTCACTCAAACACGCATCAAAGCATTCATTACAAGTCACTATACAGTTGTGTAGGGCACCTAAGATTTCTTGTTGTCCAGTATTCATTCTAAAATACCTCCATTTTCCGTCTTTTTTGACTTACACAAAGCCTATTTCCTTAGTTTGTGAAAAAAAGATGAAAACATTCACCTATTTTTTAGTCCACTTTCAACTGACCCATCATTCCGTTCTCTTCATGTTCAAGGATATGGCAATGGTACATGAATACCCCTTTTTCCTTGAAAGTCATCTGAATCTTAACTCGTTCATCTGGTTTTATAGCGATAGTGTCTTTTAGACCTGCTTCTTGATTATCCAGTTTCTGTCCGTTTCGCTCTAATACTTTGAATTGGACTCCATGAATGTGGAAGGGATGAGTCATTCCACCCATCATGTCTTTTTTATTATAGACCTCCCAAATTTCGGTTTCTCCTTGTTTCGCTTTAATATCGATTCTCTTCTCATCAAACTTTTTCCCATTGATTTCAACATTTTTGCCCATCCCGAAAAGAGTTAACTTTTGATTCACTGTAGACAAGGTCTTTAGCGGCTTTTCATATCCACTTTTCGGCGCCAATGCACTTAGGTTCGTCCCTTGTTTATCCTTCAGCTTGAAGTTAACGACCCTTACTCCATTCGTCTCAAATGAAACAGTCTCACCAATTTTTCTTTTTGAAAAGTCTACCAATACCTCTATACGTTCGCCTGGACTTAATTCAATTTTCTTTACGTTTTTCGGTTTTGAGATGTAACCACCATCATCAGCAATTTTTTTAAAGGATGAACCGTCAGATAGCTTCACTACGTAGTTACGTGCATTGGAGCCATTTATCAATCTGACTCTAAGTTGCGAATATTTTACGTTGAAATATGGATTAATCGTACCGTTTACGAGGAGGGTATCGCCTAAAGCCCCATCTGTTTTTTCTACATCAGCATATCCAAGGACATTCCTGTTTTTAACTTTTCGATCTTGAAGAATTAATGGAATATCATTTTCACCATATTTTTGAGGTAGCATCGTCTCTTTAGTTTTTTCATCTTTTACGTACAACAATCCTGCTAACCCCTTGTATACTTGTTCAGCAGTTTTCCCCATTGGATGTGGATGAAACCACAATGTCGATTCATCTTGCTTCACTTTAAACTTTACTACCTTCGTTTCACCAGCTTTCACGACTTGATGTGGTCCGCCATCTACGGATGATGGTACAACAAGACCGTGCCAATGGAATGTAGTCGCTTCTGATAAGCGATTCACCGTACGGATTGTTACCATTTTTCCTTTTTTCAATTCCACTACAGGACCTAAATAATTTCCGTTATATCCTAGAGTTTCAGTTTTTTTACTATCTCGGAAGAACTGTGTCTCCCCTTGTTTAGCGACAATCGTGTATTGAATGGAATTCTTGGTTTCACGATCGGATTTTAGCATCTTAGGGATGTTCAATCGTCGCTCTTTTTCTTCAGTTGATTGTAAATCGACACTCGCGCCATGTCCCATACCTTCCATCATAGTCTGATTTGTAGTAGTGTTCCCTCCATTCATCATAGATTTCATGTGCTGTTTGTTATTTGGCATAGTACCTCGGATAAAAAGTAAATACGAACCGCCCACTATAATCATGAGAGTAAAGATACCGATAGTTGCGATTAACCATCTTTTCTTCACATGGATCATTCCCTTCAATTAATTATTATCTTTAACTTAAAGAATGATTGTGAAAAAAATATGTCTTTCCACCCATGAATTTTATAGTTTTTTTCAATGTGTTACTTTTCTGCTCTCTGCAATGTTTCTGCAAATTTATGTGATAGAGTCTATGGAAAGCATAAAAAAACAATTGGAGGTAATTTTTATGAAATTAAAGAAAAAGATTTTTATGACAACTATGGCTGCTTCGCTTTCTTTAGCACTCGCTGCGTGCGGAAGCAATGGTGATGATTCTAAATCAACAGGAAGCATGGATAAAAATATGGACGGTATGGATCATTCGACGATGGACATGTCTGGATCGAAAGAGGTTCCGAAAGGGCTCCAAGAGGCTAAAAACCCTAAATTTAAAGTAGGCGACATGGCGATGATCAAAGAAGCACATATGGAAGGCATGAAAGGGGCCGAGGCTAAAATTGTAGGAGCTTATGATACGACTGCTTATAGCATTTCTTATGACCCTACAAATGGCGGGAAACGCGTCACGAATCATAAATGGATTATTCAAGAAGAGATTGTAGATGCCAAGTCATCTCCTTATGAAGTAGGCGATGAAGTAAAAGTAGACGCGGATCATATGAAAGGAATGAAGGATGCTACGGCCACTATCGACTCAGCTAAGCAAACAACAGTGTATATGATTGATTTCGAATCGACTACAGGTGAAGAAGTGAAAAATCATAAATGGGTGACTGAAGACGAACTATCTGCAGAATAAACGATAGACAAGAGAGGAACGGTTTTTTAACCGTTCCTCTCTTGTCTTATTTCTCCTTATTTAAGGAACCCACTTGTAACCAATTCCCCATACTGTGCGAAAGTGTTCTTCAATAGGAAACTCGAGTTTCCTAAGTTTTTCTCTTAAGTTTCTTACATGAGAGTCGACCGTTCGTTCATCTGTCCACTCATTTGCTAACCATAAACTTGAGAGCAGTTCCTCTCTTGAATAGACACGTTCTGGATTTTTTAATAACTTAGCAAGTAATGAAAATTCCTTTGGCGTGACTTTGACTAAATGATTATCATAATACAGCTCATGGGCGTCTTCATTTAAGATTAGACCCGACGATTCGATTTTTGATCCTGAAGAAACTGTAGTTCGTCTGAAAATCGATTGAATTCTTGCCTTCAATTCCGCCTCGTCGAACGGTTTCACAATGTAATCATCTGCTCCCAGTTGTAATCCTTTTACGATTTCTTCTTTTCCGTCGAGTGCTGTCAATAAAATGATTGGTACATTCGAAACTTCCCTTATCCTTTGACAGGTCTCAAAACCATCCATTAAAGGCATCATCACATCCAATATGATTAAGTCAGGCTCATCTACATCAATCAAGTTCAATATCTCTCTTCCGCTGTTCAGCTTAATACAGGTATAACTGTCTTGCAGATAGAGTTCAATCAGTTCTAACATTCGATTCTCATCATCTACCAAAGCAATGGTTCTCATCCTGGAATCCCCCTCAAGTCAATGACAACTTTCAGCCCGTTTTCTACATTAATAGCTACGATGGTCCCTTTGTGCGCTTCAACTATTTCTTTCGTGATAGCCAAACCGAGCCCAGTACCTCCTGTTTCACGATTTCGTGAAGAATCTACTCGATAAAAACGATCAAAAAGATACGGGAGTGATTGCTCATCCACACCACCACCTTCATCCGTAACTTCAATAAAGTTTTCATCAAGTTTTAAAAATACGCGTTTGTTCGCATGTGTATATTTTAGCGCGTTATCCAGTAAATTTAAGAGAACCTGATCAAATCTAGCTTGGTCTATCTCTTTGTAGATGGGAGTTTTATTAATTTGAAGAATTAATTTCACTTGTTTCTCCTCAAATTTAAAAATTATTCTTTCACTGATTTTTTTTAAGAAATCATTCATCTCTGTGATCTGAGGATCTATTTGAAAATGTGGCTCTTCCAATCTAGCAAGTTCAAACAAATCCTCAATCAGTTCTTGAAGTCTTTCGGATTCCTCATAGATAATATCTCCAAATCTCGATTCGTCTTTTTTGAGGAGTCCTGCATATCCTTTGATGTAGGTAATCGGCGTACGCAATTCATGTGTGATTGAAGTCAGAAATTGCTTTCTTGTATTTTGAATGTGACGTAAATCAACAGATAACTTAGTGATCGCTCGTGCTAAATCTCCTACTTCGTCGCTTCTCTCAGCTTCTCTGATTTTCAGCACCTCGCCTTTACTTAACTTTACCGTTGCCTCTTTCATTGATAAAAGTGGCTTTATAATGATATAACTCAAAAAATAAACACTTACTAATAGAAAAAGTACTAACAAGAATAGAGAGAACACTACTTGTTGTTT
This sequence comes from Exiguobacterium sp. UBA6282, assembly GCF_002440475.1. Lineage (NCBI taxonomy): Bacteria > Bacillati > Bacillota > Bacilli > Caryophanales > Exiguobacterium > Exiguobacterium sp. UBA6282. The sequence continues at coordinate 13,160 of NZ_DJUM01000027.1, forward strand.
CAATTCCCCCATCAAATGCTGTATATACTTCGTCGGCTCTAACATGATTATTTGACCGCCATCTTCAATATTACTCACCGTCACTAAAAATTTGCCCTCTCTCCAATTACCTTCTACGATTCCATCCTTTTTTTGAATCCAATCCGGGTTCAAAAATTGTTCAGCGTCGTTAGATGAATCGACGACTTGATTATTTTTGTCTAAGATAATCACATCAGTCATCGCCTTTTCCTCCATTAAAACAACGTGTTCAACTGTTTGCTTGTCGAAGTTAGTGGAAAGAACATCTCGATGACTATTGCCTCTCTCTTGAAGGCTCTCCAGTTCACTTTCTACTTGTTGATGCTCAAGAATGTTGTATACAATAGCAGATGAGAGAATGAAAATCATGAGAATCCCGAAAAAATAAAATAACGTTATTTTAAATGAAAGTTTATTCATAAAGTACCTTTCTCATTTAAGATGATTACATATAAAAACAAACTGTTGAGATTTAGAAAAGAAAGTATTCTTCATTTAGGCGATACACAAAAGAGCTTTTATCATTTGATTCTTTTAAAAGGACAATTCCTTGAATATTGCTCCACAAATAATTAGCGAAATCATAATCACTAAAAATAGCCTCACGAGTAGAATGCGTCATGAAACATTCTATTTTTGTAATCGTATACATTCCCTCCGAATCACGTTGATAATCGAAAGAAAAAGAACCCTTTATATTAAGCCTTTGAGCAATTATTGCTACGCACTCCTCTAAAATCGAGTTGGCAAATACCTCGTATGAAAGAACAGTATCTTGGTACCGTTCATACTCTTCTCTCATAAAACAGCAAATCACTTCACTAGATCGATAATCGACATATGCATCAATTTTCCCCACCTTTACACCTTCAGGCGCATTCTTTATCTGGTCAAAAGAATAAGTGAAAGTATTACCTTGAACCGAAAATGAATCATGAAGTACTGTTTTATCCCAGTCAAAGGATGTTATAAACGCTACGTTATTTTTTCTCATTTTCAACTTATGTTTTGATAACGTAGATGCTTCTTGTTCGCTTAAAGGGATAATCCAGCCTATTTCTTGAGAAGTACAATATTCAATCAGATTACTAATATACCCTTCTTCTGATTCTTTTTTTGAAAATGAATCAAAATATTTAAAATCAGGAAATAGCTTTCGAACCCATCCTTCTTTTGAAGAAATATGAATATCTATACTTACAGGTTTAAGTTGTTTTATGTTCTCCATCAATTTCCAGTTTTCCTCTACTCCCATTATCAGGACATTTTCACGAGACATTTACGATGCATCTCCTTTCGAAATAGAAAATAGAGCGTCAGAACCCTCTAAACCCTGTAAAATCAATTAATATTGTAGTTAGTTTCGTCAGACCATCGAAATACAATATGATACCTAATAAAATCATAAACCAGCCACCTATTTTCATAACCTTTGAAGAATAATTCATTAAGTATCTGGATTTCCCGACCAAAAACGACATCAAGAAAAATGGAATAGAAAAACCTAGTACATAAAAGAGCATATATAAAAATCCATTACTAGGATTCGTGGCGATCAAAGCAATAACTCCAGCGAGGATTGGTCCTGTACAAGGAGTCCATCCAGCAGCCGATCCGACTCCGACAATAAACGTTCCGATATAACCACGCTTTCTTTTTCCTAAGTTCATTCTTCGCTCTTTAAGTAAAAATATTGGGGTCCACAGACCAGTTAAAATAACACCGAATATGAATAAAATAAGTGCACCGCTCATCCGTAGAACATCTTTATACACTATAAAAAAATCAGCCAAATATGACGTTGAAAAACCCATCACTAAAAATACGCTCGAAAATCCAAGTAAGAAAACGAATGTATGGGGAACACCATTCCAGTTCCACTTTTTATTTTCTTTTAACTCTGTAACTGAAATTCCTGTAATGTAAGATAGAAAAACAGGATACAAAGCTAGGCAACATGGCGAGATAAAAGATAAAAATCCTGCCCCAAAAGCTAACAAAAAAGATAACTCCATCAAATTCCTCCCGAACTCTAAAAAATAAATCTTTTTTTAAGATGTATAAAAAAGAAATGTGTTTAATTTTAATCATAAAATCTGTTTGTGAAAAACCTATGCATTTTTTGATTAAATCTCGTATCAATTTTTGAAATGAATTTGATACACTTTTTTGTAATATAGTGATGCTATACTCCTTTTAACAAATCGTTTGTCACCGTATCTTTATCTTTAAAGGAGTACAACTAATGAAAAACAAGGTAATACTTATCGCTTCTAGCGTCTTACTCACAACAACTTTTTCAATGCATAGCCCAAAAGTTGAAGCAAGTAGTGCATATAAAGTAAAAGTAAAGACAGACGATCTCCGTGTTCGGACTGGTCCTTCTCTCAATTACAATATAGTCGGCGTGACTAACACTGGTCAGACTTTTTCTTATTTAGGAAAAAAAGGAGCTTGGACAAAAGTACTTTACAAAGGGAACACACGGTATATCTATAGTTCTTACCTAAAAAAATATAAGAGCCACGTTGCAAAAAAAATGACGTATAATGAGTCTCTTTTTGCTTCTCCTACTAAAGGGAGGCTGACCCAAGGATACGGAAAATCTAATGGCGCTTACGGTTATACATTCCATAATGGCGTTGATCTAGCTGCAACAAAAGGCACACCTGTCTATGCTTCTGCGAGTGGAAAAGTCACTACCTCTAAAAACAGCGGTGCATATGGTAAACACGTTATGATTTCACATAGTCTAAAGAATCAAAAATACGTAACCGTTTATGCTCATATGAATAGTCTTTCGGTAAAAAGTGGTCAGACAGTCTCTAAAGGTATGAAGATTGGAACAGTTGGGAATACAGGAAACTCGTTCGGAAATCATTTACACTTTGAGATTCATAAAAACAGTTATAAATACAGCAGTTATTCTGCAGCGAATAGTGTCAACCCATTGAACTATTTGTAACCTAAAAAAAGAAGAGAGGATGTCCTAAGACAGCATCTTTTCAGATCATAGAAAAACCCTCATTTCGACGTCGAAATGAGGGTTTTTCTATGATCTGAAGTGACTTCATCAAGTCATTTATTTTGAAGTGGATTGCTGTGATCTAGCGTCTCATAAGACTTGTCTCAAAAGTGAGGTGATATTTTGCGGAAAATTAGTTATGTACGTGTCAGTTCAACTAGTCAAAACCCTTCAAGACAATTTCAGCAGCTAAGCGAATTCGGAATGGATATTATATACGAAGAAAAAGTTTCTGGGGCAACGAAGGAACGTGAGCAACTTCAAAAAATGTTAGAGGACTTACAAGATGGTGACACCATTTATGTTACAGATTTAACTCGAATTACTCGTAGTACACAAGATTTATTTGAATTGATCGATTACATACGAAGGAAAAAAGCCAGCTTAAAATCACTCAAGGATACATGGCTAGATTTATCAGAGGATAATCCATACAGCCAATTCTTAATTACAGTAATGGCTGGTGTTAACCAGTTAGAGAGAGATCTTATCCGTATGCGTCAACGTGAAGGGATTGAGCTGGCTAAGAAAGAAGGAAAGTTTAAAGGTCGGATAAAGAAATATCATAAAAATCATGCGGGAATGAATTATGCAGTAAAGCTATATAAAGAAGGAAATATGACTGTAAATCAAATTTGTGAAATTACAAATGTGTCTAGGGCTTCATTATATAGAAAGCTATCGGAAGAGAACAAATAGTTCAGTCCTATTCCATTAATTGGCCAGATAATGTTATGTACTTAAAGTCTTATGCAGTTTGGTTATTTTGTTATTAGAATTGGGTACTCCAATTCTTTTTTTATGAATTTTTTTACTCATTCAAATAAACACTTGAATGAATTATTAAAAATGGTTATACTATATTCAAATAAACACTTGAATGATATTGGGGTGAGAATGTGATTAAGAAAGATACTTGTGAAATTTATTGTTATGACGAAGAAAAGGTCAATCGAATACAAGGTAATTTACAGACAGTAGATATTTCTAGTGTTGCCCAAATGTTAAAAGCTATTGCAGATGAAAATAGAGCAAAAATTACCTATGCTTTATGTCAAGATGACGAACTGTGTGTGTGTGATATAGCAAATATTATAGGTGTTACGGTTGCAAATGCCTCTCATCACCTGCGAACGCTCCATAAGCAAGGGATTGTTAAGTTTCGAAAAGAGGGAAAACTTGCATTTTATTCATTAGATGATGAGCATATCAGACAAATTATGATAATTGCATTGGCACATAAGAAAGAGGTGAAGATCAATGTCTAGTGGGAAAGCAAAACTGTCTGAAGAAGAAATGAAAGCCTATCGTGTTCAAGGATTTACTTGTACTAACTGTGCAGCCATTTTTGAAAATAATGTTAAAGAACTTTCCGGTGTTCAGGATGCGAAAGTAAATTTCGGAGCATCTAAAGTTTATGTTAAAGGGACGACAACCATTGAAGAATTAGAAAAAGCAGGAGCATTTGAAAATTTAAAAATTCGAGATGAAAAAGAACAAAGGGTAGAACGAGAACCTTTTTGGAAGCAGAAAGAAAACATTAAGGTATATATATCAGCTCTTTTACTTGTAGTTAGCTGGTTCTTAGGAGAGCAGTATGGTGAAGAGCATGTTCTACCGACAATTGGTTATGCAGCGTCCATTTTAATCGGTGGATATTCGTTATTCATTAAAGGTCTCAAAAATCTAAGCAGATTAAATTTCGATATGAATACGCTTATGACTATTGCAATTATAGGAGCTGCAATCATTGGTGAATGGGGTGAAGGGGCAACCGTTGTTATCCTATTTGCGATTAGTGAAGCATTAGAGCGTTATTCAATGGATAAAGCACGTCAATCTATTGAATCTTTAATGGATATTGCCCCAAAAGAAGCGTTAATTCGACGAGGCAATGAAGAAATGATGATTCATGTTGATGATATTCAAGTTGGAGACATCATGATTGTTAAGCCCGGTCAAAAGTTAGCAATGGATGGAATAGTGGTTAAAGGTACATCGACATTAAATCAGGCTGCGATTACAGGTGAAAGTGTTCCAGTAACGAAAACCACAAATGATGAAGTATTTGCAGGAACCTTGAATGAAGAAGGGTTACTTGAGGTTAAAGTAACAAAACGAGTTGAAGATACTACTCTTTCAAAAATCATTCACTTGGTAGAAGAAGCCCAAGCAGAACGGGCCCCTTCTCAAGCGTTTGTCGATAAATTTGCAAAATACTATACACCAGCTATTGTCATACTAGCTCTTTTAATTGCGGTAGTTCCACCATTATTTGGCGGAGACTGGAGCCAATGGATTTATCAAGGCTTAGCTGTATTAGTGGTTGGTTGTCCTTGTGCCTTAGTAGTCTCAACTCCAGTTGCTGTGGTTACAGCAATAGGAAATGCAGCGAAAAATGGTGTTTTAATTAAAGGTGGTATCCATTTAGAAGAAGCAGGACACTTAAAAGCGATAGCCTTTGATAAAACAGGAACATTAACCAAAGGGATTCCTGCTGTAACAGACATTGTGACATATGGTAGAAATGAAAATGAATTAATGACCATAACAGCAGCCATTGAAAAAGGATCACAGCACCCTCTTGCTTCAGCGATTATGCGAAAAGCAGAAGAAAATGGATTAAAATTCAACGAAGTAACAGTAGAGGATTTTCAATCCATTACAGGTAAAGGCGTTAAAGCCAAAATAAATAATGAAATGTATTATGTGGGAAGTCCAAATCTTTTTGAGGAATTACACGGAAGCATTTCAAGCGATAGGAAAGAAAAAATTGCCGATATGCAAACTCAAGGTAAAACGGTGATGGTGTTAGGAACAGAAAAAGAAATTCTTTCGTTTATTGCCGTAGCCGATGAAATGAGGGAATCGTCTAAAGAAGTTATCGGCAAGTTGAACAATATGGGAATCGAAACAGTGATGCTAACAGGCGATAACCAAAGAACGGCAACAGCCATCGGAAAACAAGTTGGTGTTTCGGATATTAAAGCTGACTTACTTCCAGAAGATAAGCTTAATTTTATTAAAGAACTTCGAGAAAAACATCAAAGTGTGGGGATGGTCGGAGATGGCGTGAATGATGCTCCAGCCCTTGCGGCATCTACCGTTGGTGTAGCAATGGGTGGTGCTGGAACTGATACAGCTTTAGAAACAGCTGACATCGCCTTAATGTCTGATGATTTGAGTAAATTGCCATATACAATAAAATTAAGCCGTAAGGCTTTAGCAATCATCAAGCAAAACATTACCTTCTCTTTGGCGATTAAATTAGTGGCATTACTTTTGGTCATGCCCGGTTGGTTAACACTTTGGATAGCTATATTTGCTGATATGGGAGCAACTTTACTTGTAACATTAAACAGTTTACGCTTATTGAAAATCAAAGAATAGGTTCTAAAATGGGCGTCAACTATCGGGTGCGATCATTGAAAACAATGTTATGCTTCAAAAGGGATATTAACAGGAAATATACAACTAAAGGACGCTTTAACTGAGCAACGAAAAAAGCCAAATTTCTCAATTGATGTTGAGAAATTTGGCTTTTTAGTATGGGAATTTCCTTAGCATTGTAAATCCGCATTTTCCTGACGCTACCCCTTATAGAACCACTCTCCCCAACTACCAAGTTGGAGTAAAGGTGGGACGATCATCAGCAACAATGCACCTAGGAAGACGAACGGTGTATACACTTTCGCGAAACGATCGATGAACGCTTCACTCGGTGCTTTATTATCCTGCGCTTCCTCGACCAGTTCAATGATGTGCGCAAGCGTCGTCTCTTGATACGTCTTCTCGACGATCATGTCGAACGAACGATCCATGTTGAGCGTTCCGGCAAATACGTGATCGCCTTCCTTCTTATCGACAGGAATCGATTCGCCCGTGATCGGTGCTTGATTGATGGTCGTCGTCCCGTTCAGGATCGTGCCGTCCAGTGCAACCTGATCACCTGGTCGAATCCGGAGGATTTCTCCGACTCGCACCGCTTCCACCGGTTTACGTCTAACGTCCCCGTCCGTCAGCACGAAGGCTTCCTTCGGAGACAGTTCGATCAGTTTCTGAATGGAATTGCGCGTCCGCGCAAGGGAGCGATTCTGAAGCAAATTGCCGATGGCAAAGAGGAAGACGACGGTCGCTCCCTCGAGCCACTCCCCGATACATGCGGCACCGATGGCTGCTACGCTCATCAATACGTTCATGTCGAGTGAGCGGGCACGGACGGCATAATAGGCACTCCGGAAAACTCTCCCCCCCACTGAGGATCAAGGCGATACCGTACAAAACATTCGGAAGATACGCTACTCCGCTCGTTTGGATGAGCAATCCCAGACCAATCAAAATCCCGGACAGGATCAAGGAGATCCCCTCGAACGACCGGACCGGTGCCTCGGACGTTTTCTTTCCCTTGACGTATCCATCGAAACCGATCTTGTTCAGCTCGCTTTGGACTTGTCGAGCATCCAGCTGATGGTCGATTTCCATCTCCCCACGGGCAAACGAAACTGTGACGGTCTGGACATTTTGCATCTTTTGAAAGTGTTGTTCGATCGTCTTAGCACAGCTACTACAGTCCATCCCGGAAACGGTGAATGTTTGGACGAGCTGATCTGATTTATCGGGAAGGGGCGGAAGCGATGACCGCGCTCTATCTGATCGGCGATACGCTCCTCTACGGTTGTCTTGCGCTGTTGATCGGTTTCTTTTCCGTCCAGCTCATCCCTCGTTCTTACCGACCTGACGTATCGCTTTCAATCCGCTGGGTTCGCATGCTCATCGTGCTGATGCTGTTATCCTTTTCCCTGTCCGTCTTACGAATCGTACTGTATTTATATGAAGAGATCGGTTTTTGGATAACACTGCAATCCGTGTTACTTACATTCGAGGCAGGGAACGCTTGGATTCTGATGGCTCTCTGGAGTGTACTCCTTCTCATCGTCATCAATCGTGCATCACTCAGTCCTGGACGTATAAAACTAGGAGTATTCCTTGTTATGGCGATGGTCGTTACGTTCGCGTGGTCCGGGCACGCCTCTAGCATCAAAGGGGCAGAAGGCATGCTCGTACATTCTATTCACGCACTCGCCGTCTTCATCTGGACCGGTGGATTGCTCATACTCGGCTTTTGGAGTCCATCAGACCGTAACTGGGGCATCTTCCTCGAATGGTTCAAACCACTCGTGACGCTATGTTTCTTACTGATCGTCGGTTCCGGCATCTATCTGATGTCTGTCGTCGTGCAGGTAGAGGAGTATTCCGATTCCTGGATTTTACCGTATGGACAAGCCTTACTCTGGAAACACGTCCTGATTCTACCCGTGCTGATCATCGGTATCATGAACGGGAAGTGGAGTTACGCGTCTCCTGAACGATCGTTTGAAGTCCGACGGATGCGGATGCGCATGGAAGGCATCTTGATCCTGCTTCTCTTCACAGCGACTGCGTGGCTCGGTCAACAGGAACCCCCTCACTCGATCAAGGATACTCTTCAATCCAGCGGGGCTGGTCCACTGTCAGGGTTTCTTTTCCCTAGCTTGCGTTTCACCTACTCTGATATCCGGTTCGATCCGACCATGATATCCCTCTTCTTGATGGCAATCAGCCTCCTTTTCGTGGGATTGTTGGTGTACGTCATCCGATCAACCCAAGACTCCATCAAGACCCTCTACCTTGGATTAGGCGTCTCGATCTCATTATTTTTCGCCGCGTTGTATAGTATTTCCGTGTATTTATGATCCTCCACATGAGCATTTCAGCGTGTGCGACGTCTTATACAAAAAGAAAGGCATGCGATACAGCAGTCTTTCTTTTTTCATACTTATTCATCATTTTCATACTAGTTATAACAGGTTCAATCCTATTTTAAATCGGTGCCATTTCTAGACTACTACTGGAATATGTATTACAATGTATTACAAAGGAGCTGATAATCATGAGTACCATTTCCGTACGTCTGGATGACCAGGATACACGACTCATCAAGGAATATGCGAAGGCGAAGAACATCACGATTTCTACACTCGTTCGCGATGCCGTCCTCGACCGCATCGAAGACGAAATCGATTTACAACTCTATCATGATTCGATGGCAGCACACCGTAAAAAATCAGAAGCGATCTCTTTCGACGATATGATGAAGGAACTTGATTTAGAATGACAGCATTTACGGTAGAGTTTGAGCGCGGAGCTCAAAAGTCTCTCAAGAAGATGGATCCTCAACAAGCGCGGATCATCATGTCCTGGATTAAGAAGAATCTGGTCGGGACGGATGATCCGCGTCGTCACGGTAAAGGACTCGTCTCGAATCGCTCGGGTGAATGGCGGTATCGCATCGGTGATTATCGTCTGATTGCTGACATCCAGGATGAAAAAGTCGTGATTTTGATTCTCGAGATCGGGCATCGTCGTGATATCTATAAATAAGACAGGTAGAACTCACATCTGAGGAAATATGTGAGTTTTCTTTTTTTGTTTTTAAAACGACCGTTAAACAGACATATTCACTTTATTACATTGAGTAAAATAAAAAGGGCTTTAAACAGCTCTTTTTATTTTACTCACATTGTTCATTAACTCATCTTTTTATCAATGTCTGTTTTTTGATGGTACAATTGAGTAAAAATACAAACGGAGGATTTTTATGAGTAAAATTGGTTACGCTCGCGTTTCAACGTCGGATCAAAATCTAGATCTGCAATTAGACGAACTAGAAAAAGCCGGTTGTACGAAAATTTTTCAAGAAAAAGCATCTAGTGTAAAAAAACGACCTGAGTTCGAAAAATGCCTCGACTACTTACGCGAAGGTGATACTCTAGTTGTTTGGAAGCTTGATCGATTAGGTAGAACTACGAAAAAACTTCTGGAACTAATTGACGATTTAAGGGATCGCGGAATTAATCTTCAAATACTCACGTTAGGTGTAGATACTTCCACAGCAGCTGGACGGTTATTTTTCACTATGATGGCTGGATTAGCAGAAATGGAGCGAGAGTTGATTCGAGAGCGTACAAAAGCTGGATTGCAAGCAGCTAGAAGTCGTGGGCGTCTAGGCGGACGCAATCCTGTTAATCAAGATATATTAGATCGTGCTTTTATGATGTATGAAGCAAATATGACTGTTGAAGACATCACTCGTACTTTGAATATCTCACGTGCCACATTCTACAAATACAAAAAACAAGCAGAACAACATAAATGAAGTTCTGCTTGTTTTGGTTAATGACTCTGTTCAAGTTTCTTCATCATATACTCAGAAATCATCCCCATTGATTCAATCGCTGCAGTCGCTTCATGATCTGCTATTGACGGAAGAAACGGTCTTCCATGACCAGTCCCTTCTCGATTTCTTAAATTATTTATCGAGCAGCCTAGTTCATAGAAAGAAGACTCCATTCTTTCAACATGAGAAAAATCACCTTTATCAGCCGGTGTTGTCATACCCAAACAATTGAAAGCCAGACCTAAAAGCGTTGGAAAATGCTTTTGCTTGTATGTTCCCATCTTTTTTAAAATTACGTGATAAGAGACTGCCTCTAATAAATCTTTACTTGTTCCAACAAGCAAAGCCGCATCCATAGACCCTTTTTTGGCACGACGTATATATTTAAGTAATGCTTCTTCATATTCAGATTCAGTCAAATTATCAAGAATAACTGGAATAATATTGCCTCCATCATCAATGAAAATACCAGAAGATTTTAAAACGTATTTAAAGTTCTCAAACGCTTCTTTGCCTACATAATTATCAGAATCCGCTCTAAACCCTCCATAACCACGAAGTAAATCTAATAAACGAAAGAATACATCCTGTCCTTTAATACTGTCGATGTCCTCAGACGTTAGCGTATACAGAAGAAACTCTACCCTTTTCACTTTACTTAAACTTGGATCTGCAATCTTAGGATCAAGATCAGCAATATTGAGATCTTGCAGCACCTTACTAATTTCACTATGACTAGGCTTACGATAAACCAAAGAAGATTGTTCAAAAAGTCGAGCGAAGGACACAATAATACTAGTATCAAGAGAAATAAAGCGCATAACTGGACAACTCCTATCTAAGTAGTATTAGAACAATCAATATTATTTCTAGTACCGTAGTCCTGAGAAAAGGACCCACCCACCACCGTATCTATAAGTGTATACGGATTGAACCCATTATTTTTTATTACATTGGGGAACTGAATAACGTTGTTATAACTAATTATCTTGATCGTTGTACAAGCTGCACGACCTCTTCCTTCAACCGTCTTTTCGATCAAGTGTTCTTGAATCAAGAGTTCAATCACTCGTTTAAACGTCGCGTATGAGATCGCTTTAGATTTGTCTACTGAAGAACAAATCATCTTGGAAATATCACGCTGTGCACCGCAAAGAATCCCTCCATTTTCTCTTAAAATAGATAGGACGTCTTCTTTCCACTCTTCTAAATGACTATATGTACGCTCTTCTCGCGGCTTTGCACCTTCCCAAAGTTGATATTTAAACTCCATTCCAGACAATGTCTCAATCCAGTACGCAGAAGGACCGAGTGGTGCGCCCTCTTTAAAGGCACTCTTAACCTTTCGCTTAACATCAAGCTGACGCATAGCCGGTGTATTTCGTTCATTCCAAGCATACAAATAGATTTGCGTATCTTCTTCTGAATATCCTGTCGCTTTGAAAGCTAATGCCAAGGTATAGCATGTGTTATCACGTCGTCCTTGCTCAACACCCTGAAGGAGGGACTGGATCGCAGGATGTTGCATCATGTCTTGCTTACGTACCATGACTTTTCGTTGATGTAATAGCTCTTCATTGCGCTCCGAATACCAATCACAAAGCGCGTCAAAAGAAACACGCTCTGAAGACCGATGTACAGTGTTTTGAGGCGTCGGTAAACGGAACCACCGTTCAGCACCTACAGCTTGTAGATCACCTGACAGCTCTTCAGCAATCGCTTGTTGAATCCGTTTGTAATGTTCTACGACTTTTGGAAATGCACGACGTGGCTCCGCCAGGTACCAGTACACGTGGAAGCCACCTGATGGCGTTTGGACAATCAAAGAAGGAGTCGGAAGACCTGCTGTTGTGACCATTTCCATCACATCCGGATAGATCATGCCAGCGTTCTTGGCAATCTTGACGTCAATATCAACGACAAGTGCATTTAACCAACGCAACGTTCCCGCATGCCGTTGATCGTTACGATAGAATGTATTCGGTGTGAAGTACGTTGTCGAAGCTTGTGCTTGAAACAATGAGCTGTATGTACGGACTGCTTTTGGCTGCGCGAAATCGTTGCAGACAAATACCCAACCCAAATGGTTGCTTGGACCGCTTTGTTCTTTTTGAGACGCACGCTTTGGTGCTTCCGTTAACTGATCACGATATAACTGGCGTAAAGACTCCATTCGTCTTCCTCCTCTCTGATTGTCCTATGATTTGATTTTATGTCGAAAAAGAATTGTCTCTAAAATTGCGTCATGCTACACTGAAGTTAATTTCAGTGCATAAGAAAGAGCCCTCAACGAAGCGTGAATTTTTTCACGTCGTAAAGAGTTATTTCTTGAATCTTTTTTCTGTGCTGCTCGCGATGTTTAATCGATGCACTCCTGACTGGCGGGTCAGTTGCATCAAGGATCTGATAACCTTTGTTATCAGATTTTTTTGCGTGAAGAGATGCTTTCTGTTTACAACTATCTGTATCATTTCATAAAAAAAACGGCTTCACAACAGGTTTTTTTATAAGCTCAGGTTTGAAATCTACATGTAGATTTGTAGATGTGTCTACATGTAGATTTGTAGATTTGTAGATGTGTCTACATGTAGATTTGTAGAT
>NZ_DJUM01000027.1:26147-38800 GCF_002440475.1 Exiguobacterium sp. UBA6282
TGTAGATGCGTCTACATGTAGACGTGTTTGGACTGATCAGTTTTTAGTGCTATTTTGTCCTAAAAAAAGAGACTCTCAGCAGAGTCTCTTTTATGATTTACGTGTTTTCATCATCATGATGTCTTTAAGAATTTGGTATTCTTTTTTCTGATCACTCGCCATGCCTTCGACATAGTCGTCAATGAACGTCGAAATGACCGCGTCAACTGACTCTCCCATTCCCATCGTAACCAGGGCAGCCAATTGATTTTTAGTGTTTGTTGACACACGAACGGTTGTACTTCCATTTGTCACTGATCGTTGTGTTGTCTTTTTACGCTTGGATTGAGTTGCTTCTTCTTTTGATTCAATTGGGTTACTCTCAACTACTGCGTCTTCCGGAGAATAAGTCTTCTGTGGTGTAGCCACTGATTTCCGCTCAAGTAGACGCTTTCTTTGAGGTTGGTTTTGATTATTCGCCATTCTTTATTCCACCTCTTGTTCTGCATAAGCTAATTCATACTCAAGTCGTGATAAAAATTCATTAGCTACTGAATCATATGTGTTCATGACACGACGATCGTGCATATCATCTTCTTTAATTCCTTCGACATCATAACGCTTTAAGCGTTCCATATTTTTAATGACCCCTTCGAACAAGTTGTTCTCTCCAAAGATTTCTTTTGCACTCTCGAGAGTTGCAAGATCAACTGCTGCTCCATTTTTCAGAAGAACAGGTAAAATGCCTAGAACATCAAAGTCCGTGTCATAGTCATTTAACAGGTCCTGAAGGTATTGTGTAAAGACTTCAGCCCCTTGTAGACTACGTTCTTGCGTTTGTAAGACAACCACAACAAAGTTCGATGCATAGAGAGCGGCGTCGGTGTAAATAGAGATCGTGGGTGGCACATCAATAAAGATGAAGTCAAAATCATCTTTCAATGGCTCAAGTAATGTCGAGAGATATGTAATACGATCGACTTCATTCTCAAATTTTTTCTCAAGAAATTTAGGATATTGAGCGAAATCGCTGAAAGAAGGGAGTAGATAAAGATTACTCTTAATCTCAGTAACGATCTTGCTTAAGTCACCTTCTTGCATTGCAGCCATTAAAGTTTGTTCAAACGTAAAGACTTCATCTTCAAGCATTGATTTGGTCTTTAAAAACAGTGCCGTGGCATTTGCTTGCGGATCCTGATCGCATAGTAGGACACGATAACCCTTTTTGGCAAGTGCGTAAGCTAACATCGTACTATTTGTCGTTTTACCAGTGCCACCTTTAAAGTTCCCGAACGTGACCGTGATTGCTTTGCGTTGAGACAAATCTAGTTTTGTCGCCATGATCATTACTCCTTTTGTCACTTGATACCTAAAAGGATATCAACATTTATTACTCGCGTCTACATGTAGATTTAAAACAAAAACACCTTTTCAGAATCAAGCATTTACTATATTTATAAAAAAACAATACAATTAATTACATTTATAATTAATAATGTAATTAATTGTATTGAATACTTACACTTTAGGAGAGAAAAAAGAATGAATCAACCAACAAATCCACCACCTGATTCCGAACAACAAGTAACGAGAAAAACTAACTCTTATTTTGGGTTTAGGTTAATGTATGTTCTTATTGCTTGGGTAGCACTCGGGCCTGCTTTATTAGAAAGTACGACAAAATATACTTTAATTTGTCCTGCACTTTTATTTTTACTTCCTTTTTGTTTCGATTATCATAACCCGTTGAGAGCAAGTAAAAAAGAATCACGTCGCTGCGAAATCACATTTTGGGCTATTGTGTTTGCGATAACTATCTTGATTTGTCTGTTTATTTCTAGCTATAGCTTTAATTTAATAAGTGATTTAATAGAAAACTTGACTTTTAAAACAACTCTTTGGCTTGCTTGTTTGTCATTAGTAGGTGTAGCAGGTTTTGACTTTGTTGTAATGAGCTCTCCTATTGAAAGAGCATTGCAATCTCGAGTAGCAGAAATAAGTGCAGGAAAAAATGAGACTACAATTCCCCAAAAACGGGTAAATGTAACTTCAGGACCTAAAAAAAGTAAAAGAAAAGGGAGAAGATAATCATATGAATAATTTCATAGTGACTTTACTTTCAGCTTTTCTTATCTTGTATTTCTCTGTTTCTCTTGGTACGATCGTAAAGTTTTCAAACAACAATATTGCTTTTGAAGGAATATTATTGAAAATTTTTGCGTTTTTAACGCTTCCTTTCTTAGTTATCTTCTTATTCATCAGTGGTGCTAGAAAGAGTAAAAAATATAGTTATTTTAAACTTATGAAATTAGCGATTTCAAATTACCCGATACATGTAGCTATGATCAGTACAATGCTTTTACTAGAAGTCACTAAAAGTACTAATAAAGTTGCAGATAAGCAAACTTCAAATGCATCAAAAGTTACATCGGTTGATGAATTGAATAAACGAAAACGTGAAAAAGAACTCCAAAGAATAAAAAAAGAAATTACAAGACAAGAGAGCACACATTTAAATAATGAATTAGCAGCATTTTCAAATATGGTAAAAGAAGAGTCAAAACTAAGCACAACAATAATAAAAAAATATATCTATCTAAAAGATACGAAAGAAAAAGCAACAGTGCATTAAACTTATTTTCAGGACACCTTGATGTTATTCAAGGTGTCCTTTTTGATATTCTATTAATTAACAATTATATTTCCATTAATATTCTTTATACATCCAAAGTAGTGATATTACTTACAATAATAACGATAGTATCTGTAACATTTACGACATATTAAAATATAAGTTGAATTAACTGAATAATCTGCTATATTCTAACTATCAACAGGAAGACATTGTCATAAAGTAGTTCTCGAAGGAAAGGAGCATGTATATGTACCGATTCGGAGAGTGGTTACGACGTGAACGTCTCGAACATGGATGGAGTCAGGTAGAGTTAGCTGAAAAGACATACGGAGAAGTATCACAGGCAGCCATAAGCGCCTATGAGCGGAATCGTTCACTTCCTTCTATCCTGGATGTCCAAATCCTTGCGACAGCCTGTGAACAGACATTAGGATCCATTCCCTGGGATGAGTTCGACTTCAGGATGGAGAAGAAGAGAAACTGGTCCAACCTAAAGCAAGAACGCTTCGATCTAGCAGAACTGCCACTTGCGGACTCCGTCCGTACGTTTGACGGTAAGACCTATCAGCTGCACGGACGAATTGCGATCGAACAAGAGAGCCAGGAGACTCAAGAAATCGCACAACTCTATTATCGGATCCGGACCGTCGTCGGGGAGAACCAAATCATCGCAAAACGGAAGCATCCGGATGACGAACTGATTCACGTCTCACGTCGCAGACTGGTCCATCACTGAGACCCTCATGTGCATCTACCTACTTATGAAGCCTGCAAACGATTAAGAAGAGGAATTGATGACCGTAGCAGCATATCGCTAAGGACAGTCTTTCCAATCATATATTGGCGTGTCCCTCACGAGTGACCGGGTGAGCGGGATATACGCAGAAATGGTTTGGCGAGAGTCGCCTAAAACTCGCCCACAGGTCACGTATTCGTTGAGGGTCATCGAAAAACCCTAGACAGATGTCCGGTGCCGGATATCAGAGTTCGTGGGAGAACGTGCTCTAAACCCACCGACCTGCTAGACTCCGACTGTCCTTAAGGATGTGCTGCTGCGCATCGACCTCAAGGAAGGAGTGTATGTTATGCCGACACGTGAACAGAAACAAAACAAGACCTTTGCCGAGAAGTTGCTCCGGATCCAAGGGAAAGACTATGAGGAGTGGCTCGACGCTCAGCATCAACTCGTCATCCAAGAGAACCAGGAACTCATCTTAGAGGCGCTCGACTCGAAACTGAACTTCACATCACCTGCAGCCACTTCACGAGATTGAGAGGAGGAAAACAGATGGGATTGAATGAGACAGGACTTAGTTTATTAAATTTCTTTCAAGGACTCGCCGTCATTTCGGCAGCGATTTCTTTCGTAGTTGCTGGTTATTACTTCATTTTCGGGGGAGATCGCGGACGATCGAAGGCAGTCGGTTGGCTCATCGGTGGTGCCGTCGGTCTGATCATCATCACGGGCGCCGTCACGCTGGCTGAAATGGTCAACGACAACATCAAATTCTAATTGAATAAGTGATTGAACAGACCGTCATTCCAAATTGGATGGCTTTTTTTATTGCCTGCGTTACGATGTCTCGCTTCAAAGGAGGAGAATATATGCTCTTCATCCGTTTCACGGATATACCGAAAGAAGCCTTTCCGAACTATGAACGTCTCCCGTATGAGGAGGCGCTTTTATTATCGACGCAAGTTCATCAAGAAGCCCAGCAAGCGAACGAACGGTTTGCGAGCGAGTTCCGGATTTTTGATGATGCTGACCGACTCGTCTACAAAGGGACGTTCCAGTTCGGTGACCCGACCTATCCGAATCTTTATTTGCAGCTGAAAGACCGGATCCCACGCATTCGAATCCGAAAGGAGGATGCGACGAAAAAGATTCTGTTGCTCGAGAACTTGGAACGTTTGACGCCGGAATCCTACAAGACGATGATGACGTCAGCGATTCAGCAACAGCCGGATGCGACACACGTCTCCCGCTTACGTCGCGGGCAACGTCGTCTCGTCTATGGCGTCAGCGGTATCAGCCTGCTGCTTCTCGGTGCGCTATCCATCGTCCAACTCGTGCAGCCGGCTCCACCGAGCGGCGTCCAAGCGGAAACGTCAGATTGGCAACCGTTGTATGAAGCAGCGTTGACGGGAGAGACGGGTCCACTCGTCGAACGACTCGAAAAACGAAAGTCGTTGAACGATGAACAACAGCAATTCCTGATTACGCAGTATGTCGAAGAACAGGACTACGACCAAGCGGTCTCCGTGACGAAGGATCCAATCGATGTCGAGACGATTATCATGCAGTCGAAACGATTCGCGACCAATCGTCAGGATACGCTACAAGCCTTCCAAGCGGTTTATCCGACTGATGAAGGAACGTTCGACCTCGCCATCCTACAGAAAGACTATAGACGTGCCGTCTCGCTTACGGGCGTAGAGATGACGACAGCCCGTAAGGAAGCCAAAACACGTGCCTACATCGCATTGAAAGATGTGACGAAGGCTCAAGAAAGCGTCAAGACGATCAACGACGAGCAATTAAAGAAGCAAGTAGCAACACTCGTCCAACTGGACGAAGAGATTCAAGCACTCGAGGATCAAAAGCGCCAGTTATCAGAGAAAAAAGATAAGAAAGAACTCGAAAAGCTGAATGCGTCGCTCGAAGCGAAGCAACGACAAGCTTCTTCACTTCTTTAATGAAAGTGTGGTGACTGAAATAATGATGAACTTCTCACTTCGTTCTCTCGTTACCTCCGCTTGGCTGTGGCGATGTCTCACCTTTTTGATCGCTTTACCCATTGTATTGTTCTTAGTACTCAATGTGGCGTTTCAGTTCCTGCAGCAGACAATCCAAAATCTCTTCCAGGACGGGAAGTTGACGACCGGCTCTCCGATTCAGTACGAATCGAGTTGGTGGACGACACTCGCTTGGTCGACCTCCATCGCTTTCGCTTTGTTCGGTGTCTGCTTCCTCTTAGGAGGATTTCTCTTATTAAAGTATTGGCTCAACTTCCGTGATCTCAAGGCTGCACAGAAAGGAAGTGCCCGCTTCACGACGTTTCAAGAGCTGAAACAGCAGTATCGGGACGTACCGGATCGTAAGGAGACCTACAGCGGATCCGGAGGTGTTCCGGTCGGGCGCTATCGTGATCGCCTCTACATCGATGACAGTGCTGTCAACAATCTTGTCATCGGGACGACTCGTTCCGGGAAAGGTGAGACGTTCGTCTTCTCGACGATTGATCTCTACAGTCGTGCCGAACGCCAAGCGAGTCTGATCATCAATGATCCGAAGGGTGAACTATTCGCCGCATCTAAAGAAACACTCGAAGCACGTGGGTATCAGGTCGAGGTCCTGAACCTGATGAATCCATCGCAATCAATGTCCTACAACCTGTTACAGCTGACGATCGACGCTTATTTGGACGAGAACTACTCTCTCGCCCAACAGTATGCCCGTTCGGTCGCCTATATGCTTTACCATGACCCGAAGGCAAAGGATCCGTTCTGGAGCAACTCATCGACGGACCTTTGTACCGCCTTGATTCTCGGATTATGCGAACAAGCAAAACATGAACCGGAGAAGATCACGATGTATAACGTCGCTTTGATGTTATCCGATCTCGGCTCACGCACAGTCATCGATGGAATGGGACAGGAACAATCGGCACTCGATGCCTTCTTCGCATCGTTTCCGGAGAATCATCCGGCACGTATGCAATACGCGACACTGCACTTCTCCGGTGGGCAGACGCGCGCGAGCATCCTCGCCAATACCAACGCCAAGCTCGGGATCTTTACGCTTGATGCGACGGCACGTTTGACGGCACAGAACTCCCTTGATATGAAATTGATTGGTTTCAATCGTTGGATTCGTGGACGTGCCCTTCCCTTGTCACGGTTGACGTTCTACTTTCCAAGCGGGAAACAACTCGCCTTGACGACGGATGACGACGGAAGTTTTGTACTCCATCACGAAGAAAACCTCGAAGTGGATACTGATATCACCGTAGAAAGTGAAGGACAGCAGTACATCGTGTCACTCTCAGGTCAGAGAGACGAGACGGACGGTCTCTTCGACTGGACGACGGATGCACCGATTGACATCCGGGAGATTCGACAGCATCCGCGCCCCGTCGCCGTGTTCCTGATTGTTCCGGATTACGATCCGACGCTGAACGTCATCGCCTCGCTGTACGTTAAGCAAGTCTATACCTCCCTCGCTCGCGTCGCCTCGCAAGCGACGAGCGGACGTTGTGAACGCCAGGTCATCTTCCTACTCGACGAATTTGGGAACATGCCAGCGATTGAAGGGATGGCGAACATCATCACCGTCTGTCTCGGTCGGAACATTCGTTTCAACCTCGTCATCCAGTCCTACGCACAACTCGAGAACCTCTACGGAGAGGATTGGAAAACAATTGACGGAAACTGCGGAAACACGCACTACCTACTGACAGCAGATGAGTCGACGGCAGAATTGATTTCGAAGAAGCTCGGGGAGCAGACGATTGTCACGAAATCACGTTCCGGACAGACGTTCTCGCTCTCAAAGTCGAAGACAGAGAGTGTCGATGGTCGACGCTTGCTGACGGCAACCGAGGTGATGGGACTGAAGGAAGGCGAGATGTTGATTATCCGTGTCATCAAGCGACAAGACAAACAACAGAATCGGATCCAGTCTTATCCCCTGTTCCTGACCGGACGGACGGCGATGAAATACCGCTATGAATACTTGGCGGATGACTTCAACACGGACCGTTCCATCAACGACCTCGTCATTCCCTGTGCACATGCGCATCTCGACCTGAATACGCTTCGTGTCTCCTTTCATCTCGGCGCCTCAGTTGCCTCCAAGATTAATGAGACAGATGAGGAGAGAACAAATGAAACAGAATGGCGCGTTTGCGATGTCCTGCAGCCGAAAATCCTGCGCTCGATCTTCGAGACGACAGAATACGATACGTTACCGATTGATCTGTTCGAACAAGGCATCCTAGATAAGACAATTCCTGTGACCGACAACCAGCGCCATTTCTTGAAGACGATCATCAGCAAACGACTCGAGAAACTTCGTCATGGCGTCTAAGGAGGGCATCAAATGACAGAACTGACACGCACGGAACGCGTCCAGCGTGAACTTCGCGTCATCGCAACCATCATCAAGGAGAATAAAAAGCGTCTCCGCCGCGGTGAAGTCTTGAATATCCAGACCCGGGACGGATTCCTCGTCGTATTTGAGGAAGAAGACCCAGACTCAGGCGACCGAAAAACTGTTACGCTTATAGACACATTCGATTTCCGGGTTCACGTCAGTAATGGTGATTTAACGGATCCGGAACAGGTGTCATCATAGGAAAAGGGGTGGAGGCATGCAAGCGAAACGAGTACTCTCCGGACTATTGATTTCCTCTGCGTTACTTTTGGTCGGTTGTAGTGAAGAAACGTCGAAGAATACATTAACTCAGATAAAAGATTCTGAAGTTGATAAGATGATGAATGGTAAAAAAGACGGTATTTTATTAGTCGTAAAAGAAACTGATGGAGAATTCGAGAGTTACGTCAATAAGATTAAAAATATCTCTGAAGAAAAGAACACATCAGTAAAGATGTACAATACATTCCAACCTGATGGAAAAGAATTAGTTAATAGAGATACTTTCGAATACACATCCGAATTAAAAGGAGAGCGTCTGTACTTCATTAAGGATGGTAAAGTACAAGACGAATTAAATATTAATGTTCTTACTGGAACTCAACTGAACGATGAAGTCGAAAAATTTATTGATCAGAACAGTTAATAAGGAGTGAATCTTATGACAGATTCCGAGCTAATTTCAAAGTTCAAAGACCTTGAGGATGTTTTTAATCTCAGTAATCTTGTAAATGATGCGCTAAGGACTGTTGGATGGATATTAGTTCGGGGACTTGCTGTCATAATTGATGGATTGGAAGAAGTAACGAACACTATCCTGTTAACAAAGACATTCTTTAATAATCCAGAAGTGGTTGAATTCGTTCAGACGATTCAACCTTTTTTGTACGTTCTTTTAGCTGGTAGCTTTTTATTTACAGGCTATCTGATCATTTTCCAAAAGAAATTTGACCGTGAAGGATTCTTGATCAATTTATTTATCACACTATTAATTCTTGGGTTACTTTCCCCGACCATGATAAAAGTGAATGATTTTTCTGATGAAGCGATTGCTCAAACTAAGTCCAGCGATCTGTATAGCGAAAATGACTCTACGATTTCAAATAAAATTTTGCTTCAGAACATTCATGACTTAGTACTCTACGACAAAAAAGAATTCAAAGTAGCTGATCAGAAAGAAAAAATGAACAACATTCCTGAATCGTTAGTAAAAAACCTGAGAGTCAATGAGGTATTTAATCAAAATGATTTTTCACTATCTGACACAGGAGTTAAACTTTCTGAGAGTTTTGTAATATGGGATGGACAAAAGGCTGTGTTAGGCGAACTTGATCAAAGCGGTGTTGAATGGAACAACCAGTACTACTATCGCTATCATCCGAACTGGCTGACGATCCTTGTCACGCTTGGCGTGATGGGCTTCACTCTTTTCTCGATTGCCTACAAGCTGGCTCGACTTTCGTTCGAGTTGGCTTTTAATTATGTTTTAGCGATTTTAGTCGCCCCTGCTGACTTACACAGCGGACAAAAGACGAAGAAGGTCATTCAAAGCATCCTGAATACATTCCTCGTCATTATCTTGATTTTCGTCTCGATCAAGCTCTACACGATTGGGACGGCTTATCTTGCTGATACACTCGATGGTCTTGCCTATTTGATCGCATTGATTGCTTTCTCTGCTGCCTTGATTGATGGACCGAACATGGTCGAACGCCTCTTCGGGATCGATGCGGGTCTGAAACGCGGGTGGGGTGTCGCACTTGGTGCGTATGCTGTTGGGAAAGGTACGGCAAAAGTCGGAGCTCGTGTCGCTGGACAGACGATAAAGAGGACATCACGCCCTACTCCATCCGCCTCAGAAGCTGCTAGCACAAAGTTACCACCGAATCCTCCATCAGGTGGTGGCACACCGACGGGGCGTCCGGATCGTTCGTCCGATAGTGTGCCAATACGTTCGCAAGCACCAGAGCGCACTTCACAATTAACCGGACAAGAGAACCAACGCATTGAATCNNACATGAATTCGGAGAGTCCGACTGCAACAACATCAAAAGAGTCCATGCCACGTCGTTTGGACGATGTCTCACCACAATCACTTGCGACTACTCCGCCATCATCGCAAACACCTGTTGCACAATCGAAGGTGCCCGATGGATCGATGAAGGAACAACCAGCTACATCACCTAATGCGTTCACTATCTCTGAAACAACTGTCGCATCACAGCCTACTTCATCGTCGAAACAACCCATTGGATCTCGTGCACCTAGTCCGACTTCTGTTCACTCAGGATCAACATCTGACATGAAACCTAATGTACTTGCACATTCTTCTAACACACCTGAAGACGAAACACCTACTATCTCCTCTTCAGGAGCGAGCAATTCTTCACCTTCTATCAATGAGTCGCAAGAGACATCATCCGGAACACAGCGGCAACGAAAGTCGATCTATCAGACACTCGAGACCACGACACAAAAAGAACTCAAGCATGTCGAACAAACACAGACACGCGTGACGTCAGAATCTTCCCGTATGTACTCGACCGATGTCCCGCGTCTAGACCCGAAAAAGGAGTGAGACCATGCAACAGCGCCAGTACCGGATTCCGAACGAAGTCACGACCGAGCTGAAGATCAATAAGATGCTCTATCTCTATGATTTACTGTTTCTCGTCGCTTTGATCATCGTCCGGTTGATTGCCCTGCCGTTCATCCCGGACGCCTTACATCTTCCATTCACATTCTTCCTGGTCGCGTTCGGACTCTTCCTCGTCATCCGCCCAACGACGAATCCAGAGAAACGGATGATTCACGTGCTCTATTACGCGCTGATGAAGAAGAAAGACACGTATATCGCATTGACAGACGGTAAGGACGGATCGAAAGGAGCGTGATGGCATGAGTTTATCGGAAGAGAAACGATCTAAAACAATTCCGACGACAGACATTACTTGGCTCGATGAGATGCAATTGACGACACCTCCAACACGGAAGGAAAAACGCATCCGGATCCCGCCTTCTGTCGCCTCTCTGCTACCAATCATTGATGCCACGGCGCTCGATGGGTTCGAGATGCAGGACGGGACATTCTGCGACATCATTCAGCTGACTTCAAAGGATATCTACGGGTTGTCCGAGACGGAGAAGGACCATGATATCTTCTCCCTCGCCTATCTGTTGCAGGCATATATTCATCCGTTGAAGGTGATTCCGCTCAATACACCGCTTAATTTGGAGAAACAGAAACAGCGCATCGAACGACAGCTTCGGCAAAATCAAAACGCCGCCTATCATCCGTTTTTGCAAAAGAAGAAGCAAGAATTGATCTACCTCGAGGAGCATCGCACCAATCGCGATTATCTCCTCTTTTTTTATGCCCCGGATGAGGCAATGTTGCGGGAACGGAAGTATCAATTGACGAAACTGCTTCGACGCAGCAACCCGATGGTCGAACTGACGCTCGAGCAGAAAATCAATGTGTTGTTCCAGCTACACAACCCGAATACAAAACCGACCCAGGACGGAAAGGAGTGATGGTGTCATGTGGCGTACACGTTTTTTACGAAAGCAAGACCCGGAAACAATCAAACAACAAGACGGCTACAATCCGACATTCGTCCAAGCGATTCAACCGCAAGGCGGACTCCGCTTCGAGCCGAACTATGTACGGACCGGCGACGGTTATCTTGCCTGCCTCCATGTCTATAAGTATCAATCGACCGTCTACGATTTCTGGCTCGAACCGATCCTCAACCTCCCCGGCGTCCTGACGACGCTCGACATCGGGACGGCGGACAAACGGGAGATGATCCGGACCATCAACAAATCGATGGCCGAGCAGAATACGCGCTTCGAAAATGCGAAAGATAATGTCGACCGGATTGATGCGCGGGAGACGTATAAGGAATTGAACGAACTCTACGAACAGATCACGCAAGGTGAGACGATGAAGTATCTGCATCTCCGTCTCTACGTTAAAGCGAAGACAGTCGACACACTCGAACGCCAAGTCCAGGACGTGATGGAGGAACTGGAGGCACGGAACTTCCGCGCAACTGTCTTCCTGAACGAACAGGAATGGGAATGGCAGAGCCTGTTCCTCAGCTACGAGCAACAGCAAAAACTACCGAATCGTCGTCGCGGCAAAGAGATTCCGTCGCTCTCGATCGCGGGCGGTTATCCATTCCACTTCACGGCGCTACAGGATCCGACTGGGACCTACTACGGGACGACGGATACGAACGGGAGTGTCATCTTCGACTTGTTCCATAAGGACAAACAACGGAAGTTCTACAACGCCTTGATGATCGGCAAGATGGGCTCCGGGAAGTCAACGTTGCTCAAGAAGACGGTCCTCGATCAAGCGATCAAAGGGAATCACGTCCGCATCTTGGACGTGACAGGTGAGTTCTCTGACCTCGTCCGACAACTGGGCGGAAAGGAAATCGCGCTCGACGGTTCCGCGGGACGGATCAATCCGCTCCATGTCTATAAGACAGTGACGCACGCCGACGGTTCGGCGGATGAGGCGCTCTCGTTCATGCAACATTTATCGAAGATTGCGGTCTTCTATCACTACATCAATCCAGCAGCGACGCAAGAAGAAGCGAACGAGTTCGAGATCCTGCTCCGACAGCTCTATCTTGAGAAGGGACTGTGGAACGAGGACGGTGACGCGCCGATCACGACGCACCCAGCAAACACTTATCCGGTCTTCTCTGACTTCTTAGCGCTCGTCCGCTCTGAATTGTATGCGGACGATTCGCGGACGACGATCCGCGAGACGATCAGTACGAACCGTGTCCGCCGTCTTGAGAACATCGAGCTCGCGATCACGAACCTCGTTCACAACTACGGCAACATCTTCGACGGACATTCCTCGAT
>NZ_DJUM01000027.1:38881-45834 GCF_002440475.1 Exiguobacterium sp. UBA6282
TGGGACGGGATGATTCTTAATGGTGCCGGACAACTCCGCAGCTACAACCAGGGCGAGTTATTGATCGAGGATGCCTTCAAGTATCTGATTGTCATCGATGAGGCGCATCACCTGATCAATACGCGCGATATCGCGCAACCGGCAATCCTGTACCTACAACAATTCATGCGCGAAGCGCGGAAATACTTTGGCGGCATCTTCTTCGCCTCGCACTTGATCACGGACTTCGTCCCGACCGGCTCGAAGTCGGAGAACGCGGAAAACGTCAAGACGTTGTTCCAGTTGACGCAGTATAAATTCATCGGCGAGCAGGATGCCGAGAGCATCCCTACGATCCAGACCGTCTTCGACGGACAGTTGACGGAGAGTGAGACGCGGTTGATTCCGTCGCTCGAGACAGGACGGATCGTCCTCAGTATCTCCGGTGTGAAGACGTTGATTTTCGATGTCGATGTCTCACCCGAGGAGCTGACGTTGTTCGGAGGTGGTGCCTGATGTGGAGTACGGTCCGGCAGTCGGCACGTGTCGCCGTCCGGATGAAATGGCGACTCCTGACCTTAAAGTATCGTCTGATTGCTCTCGGAATCGCGCTTCTGCTTCTCCTACTGATCATCATCGTCGCAGGGATTCTCGATACGTTGACCGGGATCGAGAATGAACAGGCGACGGAGACACCGATCGCTTACTCGGACGCGAGTCTACAAGTCAGTGATGATGTCCTACAATACCGCGAAGCGATCGCGCGCGAACTGAAGAAAGAACAGCTCGAGGGACAGACGAACGTCGTCCTTGCATTGATGATGCAGGAAAGTGGTGGACGCGGGAACGATCCGATGCAAGCGAGCGAATCGAAGTGCGGACGGATTGGTTGTATCACCTCGCCCGACGAGAGCATTCGTTACGGCGTGAAGCACTTCGTTTCCGTCTTCCGGCAAGCGAACAAGGACGTCAAGTTGACGCTCCAGAGTTACAACTTCGGGGGTGGCTTCATTGATTACGTCCAAGAAAACGGGGGACGCTATACGAAACAACTCGCGATTTCTTTTTCACAGATGATGTACCAACGCGTCAAGAAGAGCGGCATCTATCAATGCCATCGTCCGAGCGCGATTGAGCATCAAGCCTGCTACGGTGACATCGAATATGTCGATGCTGTCCTCCGTTATCTGACACCGACCGTACTAGCGGAAGGCAAGACAGGACCGATTAAAGGGAAACTTCATGCTCCGCTCGACATCCCACTGCAGATGACATCGGGTTTCGGGTCACGGATCGTTTTCGGAAAGACGGATATCCATACGGGCATCGATTTCAGTTGCCACGATACGGATACCGTCCACGCCGTTCGCTCCGGTACCGTCACCTATAGCGGTTTACGCGGACCGTATGGGCAACTGATTCAGATCAAACAAGGCGACTGGATTACCGCTTACGCCCACCTTTCTGCACGCCAGGTTAAGACGGGGCAAAAGATCGAAGCTGGACAAGCGATCGGGATGTGTGGGTCGACCGGACGTTCGACCGGGAATCATCTGCACATCGAATTTAAGACGAGTGATTGGTCCGGTCACATTGATCCGGCACCACTGTTTTCGCTATAGGGAGGGATGAACTATGGCATTGACGAGTCGTCATCTCCTATGGCTCGTGTTGTTCTGTCTGCTGCTGTCAATCAGTGCCAATGTCTATCAATATCGTTCGATGGCAGCAGATGAATCGCATCGAATCGTCGAGAAAGACGAGAAGAATGTGTTACCAAAAACGACGGTGTCAGATCCGTCCATCTCAACTAATGAACAAGAGCAAGAACAAAATTCAATCATTTCGAAGAGCGCGGAACGCTTTATCACGTTCGCCTTCACATGGGAGGATGGGACCTATCCAACACGCAAACGACAAGCCGATCAGTATATGTCGGAGTCCATCAAACAAACGTTGTTCGCGAGTAGCGGAAGCGATAACAAGTTCACCGCCTCCGTCTCGGACATCGAAGTCTTTCCAAATCGGGACGATCCAGAGCATTGTCTCGTCCGCTTCAAACGGACATTGACGATCGATGCCAATGGTTATGAAGAGACGTCTGAAGAATTAGTTGAACTGACCTTTACGCATCAAGATAAACGTTACGTTGTCGATCAGATGAAGAGCCTTCAAACGTCAGGAGGTGTCTAAATGCATCCAGGAAAACGAAAGACGCTGACCCGTGATTGGTCACGACTGTATCTCGGAACAGGACTGTTCTTCTTGATTGGTTTTCTGTTTTTCGGCTTCTCTTCCCTTTTCTTTGCCGAGGAACAACCGATCAATGCGACACCCATCGGCGAAGAACAACGGTTAACGAATGGACAGACCGTCACGCTTCTCGATTGGTCCCATGATGTGCAGCGAAAACAAATGCGCATCCGTCTCCAGTTCGATCAACCTCAAGATTACGCGACGAGACTTGTTACGCGTATCGCTTATAAGGAACGCCCGACGGATGAGCAACGCGTCCGTGTCGTCTATCAGCAGGACGAGCACTACATCTTTGAAATCGAAGATGTACCGCGTGACTTTGATCAACTAGCACTCCGCTTGTATGTCATTAAACCTGAACAGTCACTCGAGAAGCTGAGTGTGACGAAGCGAGAAGATGCGCTCGTCGAATCACTCTATATGGATCAACGACGTGTACTAAAGACGTCACTTTCTAAACAACAAGCGGACGATTATGCACAACTTTTTCTCGCTGACGAGCACCTGCAAAGTCAAAAACGGATCAAGAACATGAAGCGCGAACAGACGGAACTAGCTTCTCTCATCCAACAGATTGAACAAGACATTGAGATGAAACAAGCCACCTTACCCGACCTGACACTCGATGAACAAGTCGAACGTGAGGATGAAATCTTCAATCTGAAGCAAGACAAAGAAGACGCACTGTTACGACAAACGGAATTGAAAAAACAACTCACGCAAGAAGAAAAAAGACAAGATCAGCTGCGCATTAAAGCACGTGAAATGAAATGGTAAGGTGGCAAACACCGTGCCAAAATGCGGTTTTTAGTGGCACGCGGTGTGACCTTTTGGCGATTTTGATGATATCAGGGAAACACTAGGCTCCGCCTAGGCTAGCACGCTGAGTGATAGCAGTTTCCCCTTATGCTCTTTTTCACGATTTTAGATCCATTTTGTTTTTTACTGCTTCTGATTTTTGGCTGGAAAACTTGGTCATCCTTCTATCGAGTCCAATAAAAAAACGAGCATCTCGGCTCGTTGAATGTGTTCTCGGATTATCTTTTTAACGACTCAAATACTTTCAACATGACATAAAACGAACCAAAACTAAAAGCTAATCCGAACAACGCGAGCACCCAAACCGACATCTTCCATCCCCTCCTCTCATCCTTATACAGCATTCGGAAGTGTGAGGTTTCAGCAAATGGAAAAATTTATTAATTGATACCGATTGATTGTTTCTTTGCACTAGAAGCGTCACTCATATCAACTGAGACAGATTCACGTGTGCGTGTCTTCGCATACATGGCTTTTAAAAGTTCCACGATCAAGGAGACGCTCACGGCTTCTCCAAGTGCGTAACCGTGTTCGATGATGGATTGCATATGTTTCCTCCGTTCTTTGTCTAAGTAGGATTACCTTTCTCACTTCTAATGACAGGAGAAACGAAGCAATTGTTCGAAAGTCATTTAACTTTTTTAGAACATTGAGATTCACTTTCGTGATAAAAGGAGGAAGACAGATGGATCTCTTGATTCGTGACATCGACCCTGTCCTCGTCAAACAACTCGACGAACAGGCGGAGAAACAGATGTGCTCCCGGCAAGAGTTATTGAAAGGATTGTTGACGACCTGGTGCGCGGACGGCGTACAGTCGACGCAAGTCGCACGCCTCGAACGACAGCTCGAAGCGAACACTTTGCATCTAAAGCGGAGCGCAACCGAACTCGAACTCTTGACTACACTCTTCCGTGAGGTGATGCAGGATGAGTAACATTCCCGGCGTCATCATCAAATCAAAGTTCAAGTTGCCGCAAGCAACCCGACGTGCGCGTCGTTATACGACCTACCTCAGCTACATCGATCGTCCGGAGACGAAAGCGCGGTCGCATCAATTCGAAAACTATCACGACTATATGGAAGATGAACTGAAATCAAGCGGTCTGTTCACGGCGACGCAAGACCGATTGAATGCGAATGAACGAGAGCAGTTACGCGATATTTTCCGTCGGGCACAAGAGAACGGCAGCATCCTTTGGCAAGACGTCATCTCGTTTGATGAAGCGTGGTTACAGGAAGTCGGCGTCAAAGAAAATCGTTACATCGATGAACAGCGGTTGATGCAGGCGACACGGAATGCAACCGCGCTGATGATCGAAAAGGAACAGATGCTGCATGCGACGTGGACCGCTGCGATTCATTACAACACGAATAACATCCACGTCCATGTCGCGACAGTTGAGACAGTTCATCCACGTGAACGGGGCAAACGTAAACCGAAAACGATTGAGAAGATGAAGGCGCAAGTCGTCCATACGCTTGCCGACCGAACACGTGAACAAGAGAAACTGAATGCCTTCATCCGTGATGAAGTTCTGGCTCACAAACGAAATCACGCAACACTATCTGTTTCAAACCGCGTGCTACATCCGGAACTCGTACGCCAATATAAAGCGATTCAGAAACAACTACCGGATGATAAACGGCAGTGGTATTACAACATGAACGGCATGCAAGAACTGCGTCCTTCACTCAATCGATTGACTGACGCGTATCTAGCGACCTACTTCGAGAAGGAGCATACCTCTTTCAAGCAAAGACTCGATACGGAGGTCGCATTCTACGAGCGAAGTTACGGATCTTCATCTCAAGCATCGGCATATCGGAAGACGAAAGAACAGGACCTCTATACACGAATGGGAAACGCTATCCTGTCCGAGATGCGTGAATCAGATAAGTCGTTCCCGAAACTTACGAAGGGGGATACATCCTCACCGAAACAAAAAATCCGATCAGCGTTTCGACGTGAACGGATCATGCAAGAGACACTCTATCGGATCGGACGACACATGAATGATGAATGGGACCATATCAAGAACCAGCGTGCGTTTGAACAACTCGAACAGGAAGTCCAACACGAAAGGTAAGGTGACGGGCAGTGGAGGAAACAAAACAAGTCCGGATCAAGATGAGTGCCGTGACCGCTGAATTTTTAGAGGAATACCGGGAGAGAGAACGGTTGTCAGGGATTGGTCCGGCAATCGATCACATCATCCGTGACTATCAGGAGATGATCAAAAAACAATGGGACTTGAACTATGTCAGCCGTTCCGTCTCGAAACAGATCGAGCAAGAGTTGACGACGTTCTGGGAAGAACATATTTCAAAAAGTCTCTCTCCGTTACGAAAGAGCGTCCAACAAACAGACCTTCAAACACAGGTATTGATCGAATTGCTACAAGCCCTGATGCAGACGGAGAGCATCGAGGACATCATCCCGACGACCGAATACCGTCCCTCGTTTCTTGAGACGGCAGAGACGGCTGTAAGAAAGCGAATCGACCAACGAAAGCAATATAAGCATTCAGACGAAGAAAGGATGATTCACAAATGAGACGACTCGAAGCCTTCACACTCGCCACACTTCTCGAACTGCATCCGACTCATGTCGCCGTCATGATTCATCAAGCGCGCTATGACATTCCCCTTTCACAGGAGGAACACGCGCTACTGCAACTCTTGCAGGAAGAACCCTTGGTATTACTCCCGGTATCACGTGATCACCGTCATCTACTACTCGATCGACTGGCTACCGACCCGATGGTATTAGAAGAGTTGAACGATTTTGAAGGTGCTGCTGATTCGTTCGTTTCGTCGGAAGGAGCGTAAGTGGTATGGCATATAAGAAGAAAACGCGTGAGGATTACCAGAAGGAAGTCCAAGCGTTGACAGATAAGATGGAGACGCAGCTCGCCTCCCACTTCGTCAGTCAGGAGAGCATCAAGGAACACCTCGACTTCATGAGCCGGTTCCATCGTTACTCGACGCGGAACATGCTGTTGATTGAGGAGCAGTTCCAAGGTGCTCGTGCCGTTGGTTCCTATGCCTACTGGGAGAAGCAAGGTGTCCAGGTCCAAAAGGGTGAGAAAGGGATTAAGATCTTCGTTCCCTCCCCCGTTACGTTCATCAAACGAGAGACGGAGTGGGTGGCGTGGAAGGACGCCACGAAGACGGAGCAAAAACGTGCAAAGGAAGGTTCTCTTCCGACGCATAAAGCGATGTACTACAAGATTGGTCATGTCTTCGAGTACACACAGACCGATGCACGGGAAAAGGGACTTGAAGTCTCTGAGCTCTTCGCTTCCTATCATCGAAATGGCTCGTTACGTGAGGAGGAATCGTTTCGCCGCGCATTGAATGGGATTGCCGAGACACAAGACGTGAAAATACTCGATCAGCCACTGAGCGAACTTGGTACGGCGAAAGGATGCTTCTATCCGGAACTGAACGCGATCGCCCTCAATCTGCGGAACTCGGACATCGAGAACGTGACCATCCTGATTCATGAACTCGCGCACGCCAATCTGCATAACACGGAACGGAATGAAGAGCGCGGAATCGAGTTGAATCCACATGAGAAGGAATTCCAAGCGGAGATGGTCGCTTATACGGTCGCAGCACATTTTGGTTTTCCGACGGATGAGTTTTCCTTATCGTATCTCGCCAACTGGACGCAAGGGAGAGACTTGCGCGACAAGGAAGATCTGTTGCACGAAGTCCATCAGACATCCGGTCATTTCATCCGTGAAATCCATGCTTCACTCGAGCAGGAGCAAATCTTGGAACGCGAAGCATCACCCCTTAAGATGATTGAGTATATCGAACAGAATGTGCAGATTACCGAACACGGATTACCGTTAGCTGAACGGCTAGAACGAATCATGCAACATTCACCA
>NZ_DJUM01000026.1:0-5299 GCF_002440475.1 Exiguobacterium sp. UBA6282
CCGACATAAGCGAAGACGACCATCTGGAACGAGAGCAGGAATCCAGAAATCCCGTTTGGCATCCATCCATTATGTGACCAGAGATTCGACACCGTCACGGGACCTGCGTCCGTTTTAAAACCAATGACGAGCAAGACGATTCCGACACCAATCAAGGCAAGGATCGTCACGACTTTGATCAAGGCGAACCAAAACTCAAGTTCACCGAACAATTTAACGGTCAATAAGTTAAAGCCAAGTAAAATCAAGAGCGCGAGTACGGCTGGAATCCATTGCGGGATATCAAACCAATACTTGACGTACACACCGACAGCGATGATGTCCGCCATCGCTGTCATGATCCAACAGAACCAGTACGTCCAACCGGTCACGAATGCGGCACGTGGTCCGAGATAATCTTCTGCGATATCCGTAAGTGACTGATAACCTGCTTTTGACAATAACAATTCCCCAAGTGCCCGCATGACGAAGAAGATCGCGATCCCGACGAGTAAGTAGGCAAAAATGATCGATGGTCCGGCGAGTTGGATCGCTTTACCTGATCCTAAAAACAAACCCGTTCCGATCGTTCCACCAATGGCAATCAACTGTACATGACGATTCGATAAATCTCGTTTTAATCCTTGCTGTTCCAAACCTGAACTCCTCCTTGTGATGGTTTCTCTACGCTTCAGACCGTTCTGTCGGTCCTGAAAAAGAAAAAAAGAGACTGGACGAATGTCCAATCTCAACAAAATCAAAGGAATAACCCATACACGCCACTACGACATTCCACGAATGCCCGTCGCTGCATCTGATTACTCTTCTGTCCGTTTGCCTGAGATTGTGAACCCTTCGGCGCCGTGTCGACACGGTCTCTCCAGAAGCTGCTCCTGCCATAGTGTGACCCATGACAATCATAGCTTTCTCTTTATTTGATTATCCGATGCGTCGCTGCATCGATGAATTGTTTCTAATTCTAGTAATCTCTAAAGCGTTTGTCAAATTAATTTTGAAATTAATTTTAAAGTATTAATATCAAAATTAATTGTATCCGCTTACTTCTTTTTAAATAATCATTGTATGACTAGATCAACTTTTTTAGACCATTTACCTTCAAATTCTCTAGAGATTTTCATTCCATAAATTTTTCCGATTAGTCTAATATCGTAGTCGTCGCCCTCTAATACTTTTACTTTTTGGTCTTGATTTACCTGTGTTGTGAATGGTGGAATCATGACAGAAAAACTACTGTTCTCATCCCAAGAAGAAGATATTTGACGAGAATTACTATAAACATAGCTTGAAGTCAGTCCAGCTATTCGTTTTCCAGAAGTATTTTTTACACTAATTGTCGATTCAATAAGATCAGGTAGTTTTACCGAAAATTCAGGCATATTTTTAATAATTTCAAGATTATACATGTTTCCACTAAGTCTGATGTTTGATGTGCACTCTGGATTTTTTCCAGGGTAATCCGTGTAGCCACTATCAAATAGTTTGCCAACCTGCCAGTTAAGATACTTTCCTGTAAAGGCGTCGAATTCAAAATGACCGTTTTTATCAATTAAACCGGAAGCAGCTGGTTCTTCCCCAATCGGACTATTCATGAAAAAATAGCAACCTTTCAAATCACTGTTATGAATGGTTCCTTTTACGTGGACCACTAAATCACCTAGGTCTTTTAACAGCTGGCAACTCGAACTCTCACTATCTTCTTGATCTAAATAGCATGTATTACTACCTTGTCCTCCATCAATGTGATCGTCGCCTTGATTACCTTTTAAAGTATCACTGCCTTCTTTTCCAACGATTTCGTCATTCCCTTTATTACCTTCGATTTTATCGTTTCCAGCGAGTCCAATGAGCGTATTTTTACGATCGTTCCCTTGGATTTTATCGTTTCCTGTTCCGCCAGTTAAGTTTTCAACATCACTACTAATTAAATCCTTTTCGTTTTTTTCTCCATCATCTTTTTTATTATTTAAGCTGATATTCAAATCTTTTTTCTTATCGCTATATGAAACGGTATCGATTCCTTCGTTCCCTTTAAAATAATCTGATCCACTTTCCCCTTTGAGTGTATCGTTTCCTGTTCCTCCATATAGTTTATCGTCTCCTGAACCCGCAACAATTGAATCATCACCACTTCCACCATCAATTGTATCGTTTCCTCCAAGACCCTGAATTTTATCATTTCCGCCTAAACCACAAATTACATCAGATTTGCTAGTACCTTTTAAGGTATCGTTTCCTTTTGTACCAATGATCGTACATTTTTTCCCATCGCTTGCTTTTAAATTTTTTGTACTTGCTGTTACTAAATTTTCATTTGCAACAAGTACTAAAATTGCAAGTAATAATACCGTTATAATCGTTTTAGCTAATCTCATTCTTACTTCCCCTATCCAACAAAATTATTTGTGCATATCTTTATCGGTAAATTATTCAAAACTATTAACTAATTATGTAATTTATTAGTTTTTGTATATTCTCTTTTATTCTATTTTCTTATACTCAGCATAAGAACTATCTATTTTACTTCCCTTCGGAACGGCTTTATATTGAATGAATTGATAATAAAGTTAAGTAGTTTTCGATTCATGTATGAAGCGGAACTTCAGAAAAGAAGGGATTTTTATGTCTACCACAAAAAAAGGCTATTTCATGATGATCGTCCTCTGGTTCGCCTATGCGACCTTCGCCATGAACTGGGTCGCGGGTTCATCGTTGACGCCACAAATCACGGCGCATTTCTTCGGCAATCAGACCGTTGACCCCCTCATCTCACAACTCGTCAACTATTCGATCACGACGGCGCGTGTCTTCGCCAACATTCTCGCCGCGCTCATCTTGATGAAGCTCGGTCCGAAAAAAGCACCGTTGCTCGCACTGTTGTTCCTGATGATGTCGATCGTCGCCATCTATCTGCCGAACTACTGGGCGTATACGGTCGCTCGCATGGTCATGGGACTCGGTGGTTCAATGGTCATCGTCTACATGAACCCGGTCGTGACACGTTACGTCCAAGATCCGGCTGAAAAATTACGGATCAACGCCTTCAACACTGTTTCCTATAACGTCGGTGCATTCGTTGTGTCACTCTTGTTCACCTTGTTTGCCGATCAATTCGTCAGTGACTGGAAACTGACGTTAACGATTTTTGCGAGTCTGACAGCGATTCTCTTCTTCGCATGGTGGATTGGTAGTGAGTCGTTCGAGTTGAACGATGCTACGGACGCGAACGAAACGCCTTACGGTTACGGAGATGCTGTTCGCGATACATTCCTCTGGAAATATGCGGTTGCTTTCGGCGGTTTCCTGACGCTCTATACCTTATCGCTCGTTGGCTTGAAGCCTGTGTTCGATACGTACACGCAGTTGAACGGTTCGCTCGTCAACCTGTTGGTCTCAGGTGCCGGAATCGTCGGAACGTTCGTCGGTCTGCGGATTGGTAACAAAGGAACACCTCGTAAACCGATTCTGTTGATCAGCGGGACGGTCATGATCGCGAGTTTCCTTGTCACGGTCTTGTTCGGAAACATCTCGCCACTCGTTTCGTATGTCTTTGCGTTCGTTTCCGGATTTGCAATGTACATCCAATATCCGATCTTCATGAACTTGGCACACGAACGAAAAGGGATGACACCGCAAAAGATCACCGTCTTATTCGGTCTCTTCTGGGCGATCGCTTATGCGACACAAACAATCTTTACGATCATTTGGAGTTACGCACTCGGACATGCGGGATATACGGTCTCGATGATCGTCTTCTTCCTCTGCTGTTCCGTGTATCTGTTCTTCACGTTCTTCTTACCAGAAACAAAAACCAAAACGGACGGATGCACTTCGAAAATCCGCTTAATCCACCAACAAGCCCTTCCGGATCATCGGAAGGGCTTGTTTTTATGCTTCGTTATGCGCGCCGTAACTATGGCGAAGGGCAAACAACAGTCGAATCAACGATTCATGATAGCCGATGAACCATCCTTCTTCGATCCCGTTGACGATGGCTTCTTCTGTCATCCAAGCGACGCATTGGACTTCTTCTTCCTGCAGCGTCAGCGTCGTCAAATCCACTTCCCGTTCGACAAGATAATAATCATCAAAACCGATTTCAAACGGAATCGTCAGATGGGGACGGATGCCTGTGAAATCAATATCGAGTCCAAGCTCTTCCAACAGTTCCCGTTGTGCTGCCATCTGACTCGTATCCCCACTAATCGCACTGCCTCCGACCGTCAGATCCCACATGTTCGGCCAACCAGATTTAAACGGTTGCCGTTGTTGGACGAGCATCTCTCCCTTGGCGTTAAAGACACAGACGTGAATCGTCATATGATAATCGCCGGCTGTATGTGGCGTTCCCCGTGTCCAGAGCCGTCCTGTTTTCTTGCGATCTGCTGTGTATACATCCCACTGTTCCATCTTGCATCATTCCCCTTTTNNTAATTGATGAAAGACGAGTTATTCGAGCTTTCCTCCGCTTTGACGCAATCAATCGCGACGACGAGGGCGATCAATAATTCTTCCATCGCTTCATCTTCGACTTCGATCATGTACTGATCGGTCCAAGAAATCCACTTTTTCTGCACGCGACCAATCCGTTGTCCCTGTTGCAGGACTTCAAAATCGACATCCCACCAGTCGCCTGTGACTTCGAACTGATCCGAGTTAATTGTATAGCGGTCTTTGAAGAACGTGAACTCTTTGATGATTTCAAACGATTGTCCCGCTGCTTCGACATAAAAGACCGGACGAAAACTGAACGTTTTTTTCTCGATTTCAGCGACGACTTCTCCATTTTGATTCGTTACGGTGAAGGTCTTCGGTAATTTCATAAAACTCCCCTCAATGTGATACGCATCGTGTCCCTCTTCGTCCTGAATCGCAAATCGTCCACGCAAACTGAAGGCTTTTTGTTTCATATAAAGTGTATGCATACCGGTCTCCTCCTTTAATGTATAGTCTTATTTACGACATTACTGACAGAAAAGATTCAAAATCTGGAAATAGTCAGTTGGTGCAGTTTGTAACAGAAGCTTCAGTGGTATCAAGTTACATAACACGAATCTACGGGAAAGAAGGAATTTTGATGTCTATCGATACGATTGTGCTCTTCATTTTACTCGCCATCGCCCTGTTGATCATCCTTGTCCCCCCCATCCTCTTTTGGCACGTCTGGCGCGCCGATCGTCGCCAGCAAGAACATGCGGTTCTGCGCAACTTCCCCGTCCTCGGAAAGATGCGCTATATCCTCGAAAACATGGGACCGGAACTCCGCCAATACTTATTTCTCAACAATAACGAAGGCAAACCC